>JAPLFI010000078.1 GCA_026390755.1 Ignavibacteriota bacterium | reverse complement strand
TGTATATAATAAAACCCGGCTGTAATAAGACTGTCTTATTTGAAACGGCTTTTGATCAGCGTGAATCTGTTTTGGAACTTCTCAGGCAAAACGGAATCAATGATTATCAGTATTTTAAAGATTACGGCGGTAACTGGAGAGTTATTAAATTTATACTGAAACAATCCTGAAATGATGCTGAAACAAGTTCAGCATGACAAGGACAAGATTCAGGACAAGGTTCAGAAAAAGTATTATGATAACAGTAATTCAAAGAGTTTTAAAAGCGCATATTGAAATTAAAGGGAGTATTCACGTCTCCTCGGGGAAAGGTTTGCTCGTATTCGCCGGTATTAAGAAAGGGGATACGGATAAGCAGATAGAATTAACGGCGAAGAAAATTATTGACCTAAGAATATTTGCAGACGAAAACGGGAAAATGAATCTGAGCGTTAAAGATAAACGCGGTGAGGTTATGGTTGTTTCGCAATTTACATTGTGTACCGATAACACCAAAAGCGGCAACCGCCCGAGCTTCACTTTAGCCGAAGACCCTTCTGCGGCTGAGGAAAAATATGAAAAATTTCTGAGGTGTTTAAAGTCGTATTACGTTCCCGAAAGAATTAAATCGGGTGTCTTTGCGGCTGATATGAAGGTCGGACTTATTAACGACGGTCCGGTTACAATTATTATGGAAAAATGAGTTCGACGGAAAAGAAAAATATAATTTCGATTATCGGAGCCGGTAAAACCGGAAGTGCTCTTGCGCTTGAACTTTATTCGGCGGGTTATAAAATCGGCTGTGTGGTTGACCGTAAAAAAAGACAAGCCGCTAAAATCGCCGGATTGGTTAAAGCTGAAAATTATTTAATTTCCGTTAACGCAGAATGTGTGCACAGCTCAAAACTGATTGTTATTTCGGTGAAAGATGATGTGCTGGCAGAAGCAGTTGAAGAGATATCATACTTTTCGGATGTATCATCTAATACTCTGCTTGCGCATACAAGCGGCGTCCATACAAGCTCGGCGCTTCTTCCCTCCGGATTCAAAAAAAACAATATTGCCTCTTTTCATCCGATGCAATCGTTTATGGACATTTCCCTTTATAACCGGTCTCTGCTGAGCGGAATATACTTCGGACTCGAAGGCGGAACCAATGCGCTGAAATATCTGAAGAGTATTTGCCGAAAACTGAATTCCGACTTTATCGTAATTGATAAAAAAGTAAAACCTTTGTATCATATTGCATGTGTTATTGCATCAAACTTTTTAACGGCAAATTTCGGGTTTATATCCGCTCTGGCAGAATCAATGAATGTAAGCGAAAAGAAAATCACGGCTTCTTTGATACCTCTGGCGGAAACTACACTGGCTAATATTAAAAGATGCGGTCCCCTGAAATCTATGACGGGTCCGGTTGCACGAAATGACACAGGAACTATTTTACGGCATCTGAGTCTGATTGACAGTAAGCATCCCGGATATCTATTGCAATATGCCGCCGTGACTTCTCATTTAGCCGATATGGCTGTAAAGTGTAATAAAATCACGAAGGATGAGAAAAAAGTTATTCTGAAAATTCTTGAACGGTTTTTGAAATGAAGATATTAATATTTATATTTTTACTGCTTGCAGTAAATGCGCTTGCAGTAAATGCACCGGCGCAGACGTCGTTACGAAACAGCTTATACGGCGCCGAAGAGCATTCAAGGGATTCTCTGCCCGTGACACGTAAATCAGTTTCCACTGCTCCGGGTTTATTTAAAGCCGGCGGAATTTTCATTGCGCCTTTTGCGGGACTTGATTATCCCGTAAAAGAATATGCCGGTAATTCTAAATACGGAATCGCTTTAGGTGCGAAGTTGGAATACGGCTCGCTGAAAATTTATCCTTTTGTCCCGTATATATTCTTTCAGACGCAGACGAATCCCGGTAATGACACTTATAAAACGGTTAATCTGCTGAATTCTCTCGATACGAAAATTTTATCAGCCGGCGGGGGAACATATATACTGATTAATAAATATCTTAAAATGAATTTTACTATGCCGTTCCTTATTGCCGAGTTTCGTTATATGATGGTTACAAGAGCAATATCTCCCGTTTCACCTCAGCTCGGTTTAACGGATGAATCGTTATTCGCCGCCGGGGCAGGACTCGGGTTTACTCTTTATATTTTCGATATTTCAGGGACTTATAATGCCGCAAAAAATTATTCGTCGGTCACTGTTAAAATTCAATTTCACTTTCCGCTTATGAAGTTTTAATGGCGGCGGTCTTTCCAGTTTATACTTTTACCCGTGAGAAAACTCAGCGGGAGCAGTAATCCGTAAACTGCAAAATAAAATTCGAATAGAAGATAATATTTCAGTAATCCCTTATATCTGAATCGCCTGTAAACCGGTATTATAATAAGTAATTCCGAAACCATTTTCATCAATAATACACTGAAATAAACAATTGGGCTGAGATAAAACAATCCTGTGAGGAATATAAAATTTAAAATGTATAACTCCGTTCCGAGTATAAATCCGAGGTAATTAATCCCCGTTCCGCCGCGAAACCACCTTTTCTTCTGATTATAAAGTTCTTTGATACTCCCGCATTCCGCAGTTACCACAAGGCATTCCGCGTTTACGGGGTATATTACATCAAAGTTTTTCCCTTTGTTAATATCCCTCATAAGCGCAAGGTCTTCCGTAACAGAAAATTTTATCTTCTCATAACCGCCAACCGAAAAATATGCGTCTTTTCTGACTGATAAATTATTTCCTATACAGCTCAGCGGAAGCTTTATTCCGCAACTGCATACTGCAAGAGACTGAAGGTATATCCAGTCAATTGACTGAAGTTTTGCGAATAAAGAATTCGCGGAAAGTATTTTTGTAAAACCGCAGACCATACCGGTTTTCCGTGTGAAATATTTAACGGTCTCCTCTGCCCAGTTTTCGTTTACGGTGCAGTCCGCATCGGTCATTAATATGTAGTCTCCGCCAGCCTGCTTAATTGCAATATCCAGAGCCCGCGGCTTTCCTTTGATGACCGATTCGGAATAATCGCCTGTGTTAATTATTTTGAAACGTGAAATACCGCTTGTTTCCGTTATCATTATTTCGCTTGTTCTGTCGGTTGACTGGTCGTTTACAAGTATTATCTCCAGCTTACCGGAAGTGTATTTCAGCTTTTTCAGCGAGTCTATGCAGGCGCGTATGACTTTTTCTTCGTTGCGCGCCGCTACGATGACGGAAACCGTCGGCTTAATTTCTGTGACTTGCTTCAATCCTGACGAGCGCAGATATCCTATGAAGAATATTATATGCAGTATTAAAAAAACTGCCCCGGATATTATCGCAACTGTTTCTATCAAATATTTTTAAAAAATTGTTACCTTAACACTTAACACTTAACACTTAACACTCCTATTTTACAATTGCAATTTTAATTATTCTCGTTTCCTGAGTACCGTCAATCACTGCTGAAATAACTCCGTAATAAATTCCGCTCTGGACATTCCCGACATTCCACACTATTTCATTCTCTGAGTTCGAATTAGCTGTTCCTGCGAGTCTCGTGACTAATTCACCCGATAAGTCAAGAATTTTAATTTCAACCGAAGTCCCGTTTCCGTTTATGTAATATCTGATGTACGTCCTGTCTTCATACACAGGATTCGGCCAGTTATATACTTTGTCCTGCGGCAGTTTATCGGAATACACTGCGGGAGTATTGACCGATATATAATTGTTATTCGAGAAGTTTTTGTCTTTAAGGTAATTCTTCCAGAGAACTTTCGACGGATTATAAGTTGTACCTGTTTTGAAAGCATATATGTAACTATCACCCGAAAGAACCGCTATACCGAGCGTATCCGAAAAATTGACGATTGCAGGAGTTGATTTTGTATTCGGTCCGACTTTTACAGGGAAACCGGCAACATTTTTCCCGTTGATACCGTAAACGTTCAGGTCGCCGTCAGCAGTTACAAACAGTATATCAAATATGTTATCGTTGTTTACATCAGCCGCTGAGAATCCCGATACTACGGCAGATTTCAGTTTCACGGGGAAATTATCAAGCAATATTCCCTGAGAGTTTAAAGCGAAAACTTTATTGTCATCGGAAAATATTATCTCCTGCCTGCCGTCTTTGTTAACATCGGCTATAACTGGCGAATTAACGGAGTTTATTTCATATTTGATATCCAGTATTCTCCCGTTTAAAGTTAGCGTCTTAGGGCTTGTTAAAATTAAAGAGTCAACTGAATTCTGAGAAAGTATATTACCGATTACAATATTAGTATTCGCTCCGTAACAGTAACGGTAAATCCCCGCGTTTTCCTTTGTAAAACTGTTTATACTCCCTTTCGGTAAACTGTCTTTATATCCGGAACCTGTCGGGGAGAGTATTCGTTCGTAAATAAATCCGTTAGAAAATCCGAGAACGAACTTCAGAGAATCAAAAACTACCGGCGCTGAGCTTATCGGGTACTGATAATTATCTATAATACTGTCAGCAATTGAAAAACCATTGAGTCCGAATAGTCCGGTTTTTGAAATACTTCCGAAATTATTTGATACGATAAGTTTCTTATTTGTGAAAGACGTTGAACCAGCGAATGATACGGGAAATCCGCCGTAACCGCCGATGAACAGTCCGTTTGTATTTGCATTGAAACTGCTACCGTCATTTTTAAAAGCGTAAACATCCGAGCCGTTATTGACGAATAATTCGTCTCTGCCGTCTCCCGTAACATCAATCGGAATTACCTGCGAAAAAACATTATTAGTTCCGCCGATGAATTTAGGAAATCCCGCAACAGGTGATATATTTGAATTGCCTATCTTAATCCTTAGCTTCATAACGGAGGATATCGTATCGAATTCCGTTATGAAAATATTGTTATTGGCAAGCGAATAACTCAAAGAATTTGGAATTGACGACGGAGTAAACTGGTTTTTGTAAATTGTCGAAGGGACATAATGGTTTCCGTTGTACCAGAAATCCACAAAATATCCGTCACCCGTTATAGCTCCGAAAGGCGTATTGTAAGTTACTCCTATATCCTGCGATCCTTTGGCTTCTTCCACGTCAATGCCTTTATGGCTTATTTCGTTATTAACGGAATTGGAAGCGAGATTTGATTCTATTACAGTTTCATCAATATGCCAGATGAGAATCCCGCCGCTGAAATTTGCCGTATCGTTAATTACTCCGGGTAAACTCCAGTCGAAATATGAAACATCTTTCAGGTTTCCGTTAATATTGTAAATTTCGTAATTAAGAAATCCGGGTACATCTTTTGTGTAAATAGTTGAATCCTGAAATGCCCTGTTTCTTGTATAGACTTTCTGTCCCGAGCCGAACGGATTTCTGCTTCTGTTTTCAATTAAAAAATATTCTTTGCTGTTAATCAATACTTTCAGCATGGTTGTATCGGAAGAGTAGGGGACGGATGAAGTTTTAATTCTGAAGTATGCATCACCCGATGAGACCGTGTAAGGATTTATCCATCCGAGATAATATTTTTCCCATGCCGAGGGTTCCGGCGGAAATATTCCGT
>JAPLFI010000319.1 GCA_026390755.1 Ignavibacteriota bacterium | reverse complement strand
CAGATGCCGCGCAGATTACTGCTGAGGCGGATATATTTATCGTAGTGGGAACTTCACTTGTTGTTTATCCTGCGGCCGGACTGCTTGAATACGCGTCTCATAATGTTCCAAAATATATAATAGACCCTGCCAAGCCGGAAGTATTCAGCGTTCATAAAAATATTGAATTCCAGGTCGAAAAAGCTACAGTCGGAACTCCAAAACTTGTGGAAAAATTAATGAAAGAATAATCAGCAGTTTTTTCAATATCTGATCCGGAAATCCTCGTAACGGACATGTTTTTGAATAAGAGAGAAAGAACAATAAAACAACGGAGACACAAATAAGTTCTTTGAGAACATAGAGAAACGTAAGTTTTAACATTTAACACTTAACATTTAACATTTAACACTTAACACTTAACATTTAACATTTATCACTTAACACTTAACACTTAACACTTAACACTTAACACTTAACACTTCGAGTTGTTCCCCTTTATATTAATTGTGAATCAATACGATATTTTACCGGTACTCCGTTTTACATTGAATATCTCTGCTATTAACTTTAACTTACGCAAAACTAAAATTTTAGATGGCCAAAGGATATAACGTTCTTTTCGTTTCAAGCGAGGTTTTCCCTTACTCAAAAACAGGCGGCCTTGCTGATATTTCCAACTCTCTTCCGCAGGCAATGAATTCGCTCGGAAATGAGGTCAGAATTATTACTCCCAAATACGGTTCTCTTGATGAACGCCGTCTTCAGATTCACGAAATTAAAAGACTTAAAGATCTGATCATGCCGGTTCACGACAAGAAATACAAGTTCAGTATTAAGTCTTCATTTATACACGGAAAAAACACAAAGGCGCAGATATATCTTCTTGAAAACCAGGATTTTTTCAAGAATAAAGGGATTTATCTTAATAGCCGGACTAAAAGAGATTTTGATAATAATGACGAGCGCTATTTCTTCTTTTGTAAAGCAGTGCTTGAAATTCTTGAGATATTGCAATGGAAACCCGATGTAATCCACTGCAACGACTGGCAGACAGCGCTTATTCCCGCTCTTCTGAAAACAGTTTATAAAGATGATCCGCATATCGGGAATATAAAAACAGTGCTTACGATTCATAATCTCGGCTATCAGGGCGATTTCCCGCTCTCTACATTCGCCAAAACCACACTGCCGGAGAAAGTTCTGACGGATGTCGGATTCGCGAAGGGGCGTTTTAATTACCTCCGGGCAGGGCTTCACTACGCGGATAAAGTGACTACGGTCAGTGAAAAATATGCAGAGGAAATCCGCACTAACAAAGAATATTCTTTCGGTATGGAAGATGTGCTTACAACACGCAAAAAAGATATTTCGGGTATATTAAACGGTATAGATTATTCACTCTGGAATCCGAGCGTTGATAAAATTATCACATACAGATATACATCACAGGAAATTCCTCTTAAATACGAGAATAAACGGGAACTGCTGAAAAGATTTGGTTTTCAGATGAAAGAAGGTGTACCTCTGATTGGTTTTATCAGCCGTCTTGTTGAATCAAAAGGATTCGAACTAATACAAAAAGTTCTGCCTGAACTTATGCAGGAAGATTGCCAGCTCATAATACTCGGTACGGGAGAAGAAGAATACCATAAATTCCTCATGCATGAGAAGAAGAAATATCCGGCTAAACTGATTGTCAATCTTGTTTTTGATGAAGATCTGGCGCACCATATACAAGCCGGTGCGGATATGATACTTGCACCCTCGAAATATGAACCCTGCGGACTTACGCATCTTTACAGTCTCGTTTACGGAACTGTACCGATTGCCCGCGATACAGGCGGATTGTCGGATACTATAACTGATTATAAAAAAGCCGGAGGGAACGGATTCCTGTTTAATAAGTTCGACAGTAAGGAACTTCTTAAAACTATTCAGACGGCAATATCGCTCTATAAAAAGAATCGTCCAAAATGGAATATGCTTGTGCGTACCTGCATGGGACTCGATTTTTCATGGAAAGTTTCCGCCACCAAGTACATGAATCTTTATAAAAACCTGACGGCGAAAAACAAAACTTTTTAGTGAGAGTTTGCGGTAAAGACTTAAGGACTGAAGTTTAAGTATGGCAAAAGCGGTTTTTTTAGACAGAGACGGGACGATTAATAAAGAGGTTAATTATCTTACCGAAATTCATCAGATTGAAATCATTCCCGGTGTTCAGTTCGCGCTTTCTCTTTTAAAATCATTAGGTTTTCTGAACATTATAATAACTAATCAATCCGCCGTTGCGCGGGGTTTTCTTACAGAGGAAAAACTTGGTGATTTGCATGGTGAATTTTATTCGCGTCTTGCTTTGGACGGTAAAAGTCTGATAGATGATATACTGTATTCTCCGTATCATTCTGACGGAATAATCGAAAAATTTAAAACCGAAAGTATCTGCCGTAAACCCAATACAGGAATGATAGTTAAAGCCATGCGCAGGCATTCTTTAGATTTATCAGAATCTTTTTTTATCGGAGACTCGTATTCTGATATGATATGCGCTCAAAACGCAGGTATAAGAAAAATCCTCGTTCTGACGGGATATGGTGCGGAAACACGGCAAAAATGCGCAGAAAAGAAGATTACTGTTGAATATATAGCGCAAGACCTGCCGGATGCCGCCCGGTTTATTAAAAAGTGTTTAGAAAATTAAGTAAGATTATGTTATCTTATATATTATTTATATCAAATATAATGCTGAATAAAAAATTCTTAAATATTGCAATAAGTGTTTTACTCCTCACTTCTTCCGGGTTGGTTCTGTTTCAGGGTTGTCAGGATGAACCCGGGAACCTTGGACTTGAATTCATACTTTCGGATACACTGGGAACAAAAATACTTGATTCAAGTAAGGATACAATCATATTCACAAATAATAATTTCAGGAAGTATATCAATACAAGCTCCGCGCCCTATCTTTTTGTCGGCTATTTGCTTCGTTTTCGCGGACTTTCCGCTAATTACGCCGGCGGTACGGTGCTTGCCGCATACATAAAAATGACGTACGGTAAATATGCTTTTGAGGATACTCTCGGAACGGTTTCTTTCAATGTGTACAGTTTAAATAAGTATCATGATTTTACACAGATTACACTTGATAGCTTTTCAACTTCAGAACTCGGAACGAATGTTCTTGCTTCATACTCCGGTTCCATAAATGATACTAACAGATTTACTGTTCCGTTTGATAATCTCACAGCCCAGGGATGGTTAAATTATGCGGCTGATACAAGTACTGCCGTAAAAAACTACGGAATAGCCCTTGTGCCGAACAGCTCGTGTAATACAATAAAAGGGTTTTATACATATCGCAGTGTTTATCCTTCGCTTACGACCACTATGATGATTGTTGTTAATAAAAACAATATAACCGATACATTGGTTTATGAATCTGATTTCGCTTCTCTCAGCGACGCGCCGTATTCTATTTTGATGCCTGACCGGTTTACTCTTTCAAATGGTGTATGCTTTAACAATATACTGAACTTCAGTATTTCAAAACTTCCCGGAAAAGTGATTATAAATGAGGCGATATTGCAGTTTAAACTCGATTATAATAATTCTTTTATTACGACCGGAACCGATAAGAGAATACAGGTTTCGCTTGTTACCGACAGTTCGCAGAAGCTTACAGACGGCGGAGCTTTTTTTACCACGCTTTTAGATTCAGTAACTTATCAGGTGCGCATAAATTCGATTGCTCAAAGGTGGAATTATTTGACCGCTCCTAACTACGGAGTTATGTTACTGAACACTTATAACGCATTAACACTCGATAAGTTTGTGTTTTACTCTTCAACCGTTGCCGATACAACTTTAAGACCTAAATTATTAATCAGATATACTACAAGGGAATAATGCCGACAAAAATAAAAATATTATTATCGTCAATACTTGTTGTTTTTGCGGTGAGCGCATTCGCCGCTAAAGCGTTCGCTCAGGAAGAATTTTCCGCAGGCTCTCTTTACTCTGCCTTCGGAGTAGGTGATTTAAGGTATTCGGCGAGCCTTCGCTCCGATGGAATGGGTATTCAGGGTATTTCGCTCCTTGGTAATTACGTCAATAATTTCAATAATGCCGCTAATTCCGATCTTGAAAATACAACTCTTTCGCTCGGCTTCAGATTTGTTCAGTTAAATACGAAGAACAGCATATCATCATCAAATTTTATCAATGCGAATGTTACGGGTGTTAATCTCGGAATTCCGGTCTGGCGTGATTATGGCATGGTTATTAATCTTGGCTTTAATCCATACAGTGTTGTAAATTACAGGATTTCGAGTTCCGTGACAAACGGCGGAACAACTTACAAAGAAATGTTCGGCGGTAAAGGCGGATTATCCCGCTTGAATTTTGGCGCCAGCGGACGTCCGCTAAGGTGGCTGTATCTCGGAGCGGAATATAATTTTACGTTCGGAAATATACGTGATATTACATACTTCGATTTCAATAATCAGAGTATTCAAAATACTTACATTAAAACAGAGAATAATCTGACAGGCAATTATTTCAAAGGCGGATTCATTGCAAATCTCGGAGAGCTTTTTCCGAGATCACAGGCGCTTATGAATTTTAATATCGGTTTTGTTTATCAGATGCCCGTCAGACTTAGTTCAAGTGTCGCTAGAATTTACGGAACAAGTATAGGTTTTGATACGGTTAATGTTCCGGGCGTCACGACGGAAGTGCCTATGGCACTCGGATTTGGTATCACAAAACAATTCGGAAAGCAATTTATAGTGTCAACGGATTTGCTCTACCAAAAGTGGGGCAGTTTTGTCCCGGGATTACTTCTGCCCGGTACTTACACGGATAATGTACACTATGGCATAGGAGCAGAAATTCTTCCGGCTATTAAGCTCGATAAAACTTTCTGGGAATCAATCAGCTATCGCTTTGGATTTACTTACGATAATTCCCTGTTCAGTATTGATGCCGGACAGATTAATAGCTACGCTGTGAATTTTGGATTCGGAATTCCAATCAATAAAGAAAATTCTGTTGATCTGGCATTCCAGTTAGGCACAAGGGGAAAAACGGATGGAAATTTAATGAAAGACCAGTATGTGAAGATGTCAATCGGACTGAATTTCGGTGAATTGTGGTTTATACGGTCAAGGGAAGAGGATAAGTAATTTACATGATATTTCTATTAATGAAATCTAAAGTCAGGGCTGAAGGCAGTCCTGCTGGGTTTAAAATATTTACAAATGAAAATTTCTATAGGCTCAGACCATCGGGGATACACTCTTAAAGAAAAACTAAAAGAATATTTTTCTTCCAAAGATATCATTGTCAGGGACTTCGGAACGGACTCAGAGGCAAGTGTTGATTATCCTGATTACGCGAAATCCGTCGGCACCTCCGTTAGGGAAGGGGAAACGCAATACGGAGTCCTTATATGCGGAAGCGGTATCGGTGTCTCGATTGCCGCGAATAAACAAACTGCAATCCGCGCAGTAAATGTAAATACTGCCGCTCTTGCGGAAATGGCGCGCAAACACAATAACGCGAATGTTATTTGTTTCGGGTCCGATTTTATCGGCATTGAGGAGGCGGCAAAATATTTTGATATTTTTATCAGCACAGAATTTGAAGGCGGTGAGCGGCATAACCGCCGCATTTCTAAACTTGAAAACTTGAATAAATAATGAGAATCTCTTTTTAACACTTAACACTCACTTAACACTTAACACTTAACACTTAACACTTAACACTTAACACTTAACACTTAACACTTAACACTTAACACTTAACACTTAACACTTAACCTTTAACTTCGGAAACATTATGGAAAATTTGAAACAATCGGACAAGGAAATATTTGACGCAATTTCAAAAGAAACAAATCGTCAGGCGAAGAAACTTGAAATGATAGCTTCGGAGAATTTTGTTTCTCCGGCTGTTATGGAAGCACTCGGCTCGACATTAACAAATAAATACGCCGAAGGATATCCCGGCAAAAGATATTACGGCGGCTGTGAATACGTTGACATTGCAGAGGATCTTGCCCGTGACCGCGCTAAAATTCTTTTCGGAGCTGAATATGCCAATGTTCAGCCACACTCCGGAAGTACGGCAAATATGGCAGTATATTTTTCTTTCCTTAAACCCGGTGATAAAGTAATGGGAATGGACCTCTCTCACGGCGGTCACCTTACGCACGGCTCTCCGGTGAATTTCTCCGGACAGCTTTATAAGTTTACGGCTTACGGCATTAATCCCGATACGGGAATGATTGATTTTAATATTGTCGAGGAAGCGGCGATGCGCGAAAAACCGAAAATGATAACAGTCGGCGCAAGCGCTTATTCCCGTAATATTGATTATGAAAAATTCCGCGAAATCGCCGATAAAATAGGCGCTTTCCTTTTTGCCGATATAGCGCATCCGGCGGGACTCATTGCTAAGAAACTTCTTAATGACCCGCTTCCGCATTGCCATGTAGTTGCAACTACAACGCATAAAACTCTTCGCGGTCCCAGGGGCGGACTGATTCTTATCGGAAAAGATTATGAAAATCCGTTTGGCGCCGTAGCGCCGAAATCAGGGCGCGTAAAAAAGATGTCCGAACTTATTGATTCTATGGTTATGCCGGGAATACAGGGCGGACCGCTTATGCACTGCATTGCCGCAAAAGCTGTGGGCTTTAAAGAAGCCCTTGAGGATAGTTTCTTAGTGTATGCGAAACAGGTAATCAGTAACGCTAAGGCGCTCGCATCAAAACTTATTGCTCTTGATTTTAAAGTAATATCAGGCGGGACGGATAACCATTTAATGCTTGTTGATTTAAGAAATAAGGGCTTAACCGGCAAAGCAGCTCAGGAATCTCTTGATGATATTGGTATTACATGTAATAAAAATGCGGTTCCTTTTGATGATAAGAGTCCCCTTATTACAAGCGGTATCAGGCTTGGAACTCCAGCCCTTACTACGAGGGGTATGAAAGAAGCGGATATGGATTTAATAGGTGAGATTATCAATAAAGTCTTGACTAATCCGAAGGATGAAAAAGTAAAAGGGGAAGCGAGAGAGGCAATAGCGGCAATCACAGTACGATTCCCTCTTTATGGCATCAGATAATGATATGGGGTTCCTCGATCACCTTGAGGAACTTAGATGGCGGATTATTAAAGCTGTTATTGGTGTTGTTCTCGGGGCTGTTGTAGTCGGTGTTTTTATTGACTGGATAATGGATTCGATAATCTTTGCTCCGGCAAAGAATACCGTTCCTCCGCTTTCAATCATTAATCTTAAGCCATACGGTCAGTTTATTCTCTATATGCAGGTTATACTGATAGGCGGCGCCGTTCTGAGCGTTCCCAATATAATTTATCAGTTCTGGAAATTCGTTGAACCGGCTCTTAAACCGGGTGAAAGGAAGTATGTAACTGCAGTAGTTCTTTTTACAACATTTTGTTTTCTGGCAGGAGTTGTTTTCGCTTACTTCGCAATGGTCCCGGCGGCATTAGGGTTTTTTGCAGGTTTTGGTTCGTCTATTATTGAAAATAAAATCGCGGCTGATGAATACATGAGCTTTATTCTGTCTCTTGTACTTGCCGCCGGACTGGTTTTTGAACTTCCTATGCTGTCTTTTTTTCTCTCGAAAATTGGTATTCTTAAGCCGGCGTTTATGAGGAAATACAGAAAACATGCTGTCGTTGCTATTCTTCTTTTGGCGGGAATCGTTACTCCGGGTCCTGATATAACAAGTCAGTTAATGCTCGGAATTCCTCTTTTTATTCTGTATGAAATTAGTATTTTAATCTGTAAATATTCTCAAAAGAAAACTTGAACTTAAATAAAATATCAGCGCCTGTTAAATCCGAACTGCAGGAATTTCAAAAACAGTTCTCCGGTGTGCTAAAGTCAAACGTAGCGCTTATTGACATTATTACACGTTACATTCTAAGGCAGAAGGGAAAAAAAATCCGTCCGATACTGGTACTGCTTTGCGCAAAGCTTTGCGGAAAAATTAACCGGCGCTCTTACATCGCCGCGAATCTTGTAGAACTTCTTCATACAGCTACTTTAATACACGATGACGTTGTTGACGATGCGAAAATGAGGCGCGGACTTCCTTCCATTAATGCTGTCTGGAAAAACAAGGCATCGGTTCTAATAGGAGATTTTTTGCTTTCTAAAGGATTACTCGTAAGCCTCGATAATAACGAATTTGAATTTCTGAAAATTACTTCCGAAGCCGTCCGCCGCATGAGCGAAGGAGAACTTCTTCAGATTCAAAAAGCCAGAAATTTTGACGCTACTGAGGAAACATATTTTCAGGTAATAAAAGATAAAACTGCATCTTTAATCCAAACCTGCTGCAGGCTGGGCGCGTTTAGCGCCACAGACGATAAAAAAGCAATTGAAAAAGCGGGTGTTTTCGGCGAGAGTACGGGAATTGCTTTTCAACTCCGTGATGACCTTCTTGATTATACCGGACGGAAAAAACTTCTCGGCAAATCTACCGGCAATGACCTTAAAGAAAAAAAATTCACTTTACCGCTGATTGTATCACTGCGAAATGCTCCGGCGAAACACTCGAGGGATATTATGAAACTTATTAAATCCGATTCCGCTAAAAAGTTTGATTCGGTTTATTATTTCGTTGCACAAAACGGCGGAATAGAATATACAAAGGAAAAAATTGACCGTTATACTACTACGGCAGTGAAAGCTCTTGAATATTTTGATGATTCGGAATCCAAATCATCATTGCTGGAACTCGTGCAGTTTCTGTCTGTAAGAGAGTATTAATAAAACCAATAATTTTGGCACGGTTCTTGACATGTGGCGAAAAAAAATATTTTATTTTTCTCTTGCTTTTTAAATTTTTCTGCAATACTTTTAAGCAGTTCTAAGGTTAATCTCTAAACGTTCCAAGAAATATCTCTAAATGTTCCAGGAAATATCTCTAAAGTTCTTGATTTATCTCCATGGTTACAAGATGTATCTCTAAGCGTTCTAACTTTAATCTTAAAAAGGCTGTCCGTAGGGACAGCCTCTTTTTTTTGCAGCCGGCGGATATTCCCCGTTTTTGTTATTCTTTTCCTTTTCTTAAAAAAATGAGTTTAGTTATATTACAGATTGATTTTGTGTTTGCCATTTAAGCCGTGTCTGAGGATTCCGATGTTCTTAGTATGGGGATTCCCTGCCGGGTTTTCTTTGTGAAACGATTAACTGAAACTATATGAAACTTGATGCGCTTTTTGTCGCTACACATCCCGATGATATCGAAATCACCTCGGCGGGGACGGCAATCAAGCTTGTAAATTCGGGTAAAAAAGTAGGTATTATTGACCTTACACGCGGAGAACTTTCAACGCGCGGCACTCTGCAATTAAGACAAATTGAGACTGAGCGCGCTTCGGAAGTTATGTGCATTCACTACAGAAAAAATCTGAAATTGCCGGACGGGAATATACAGAATAATCTCTCCGCCAGAATTAAATTAATAAAAGCAATCAGGGAAACAAAACCTGAAATATTATTTGCCCCGTTTCCGGCTGACAGGCATCCGGACCATATTGATGCGGGCAATCTTACACGTACGGCGGCATTCCTTTCGGGATTGAGAAAAATTAAAACAGGCTCGCTGGAATTGCACCGCCCGCGGAAAATATATTATTACCGTCACGCATACGATTTCCCCGTTAGTTTTATTGTCGATATATCCGATACTTTCAGAAAGAAAATTAAAGCGCTGGAATGCTATGAATCACAGTTTTATAAACAGGGACGGAATAAAAAAACGTCTGCCGGTATTGTTTCTGCCAGCCGAAAACTTAAGCCCGCAGACGAACCTGAAACATATTTAACTTCCAGACTATTCTGGCAGGATCTCGAAACCCGCGCCCGCTTCTTCGGTTTTAAAATTGGCGTCGAATTTGGCGAGCCGTTTTTTTGTTATAACGATATTAAGATTGACGCCGGAGCACTTTTTGAAATATGATATTTTCACTAATATTAATTAATTTATTTACGTATGACGGATTTTAATAAAAGGCGTATTCTGGTCTTCGATATGGAGGTATCTCCGTATAATTTCGATACGCACTATGATGAAGATACAAAGAAATATCTAACTAAATATGCAAAAGACGAGGAAGACGGGAAAAAGATTATTGAACAGCTTGTCTTTACGCCCTTTACTTCATTTATTGTATCAATCGGTCTTTATGACCTCAACGAATCACGCGGAGCAGTACTCTTTAATGCCGAAGAGGGTACAGAGATTAAATCTCCTCACGATAATATAAACTATGAAGTTTCTGACGAAGCAGCTCTTATTAAAAAATTCTGGAATGTACTGGAAAAGAAAAAATATAATATGTTTGTTACATTCAACGGACGGGAGTTTGACTGTCCTTATATCATGCTTCGTTCATTTATTCACAGAATCCGCCCGTCTTATAATTTGATGCGCGGAACGGATTTTAATATACGCGATTATCATATTGACCTTATGAAAGAACTTACATTCAATAAACATGCGGCGTCAGGCGCACGGCGTAAATTCTCGCTCGATTTTTATTGTAAGCAATTGGGCATAACCAGTCCGAAAGGAGGAGGCGTGACGGGCGATATGGTGGGCGAACTTTACAATAAAAAGGAATATCAGCGTATAGCGGATTATTGCATCGGCGATGTGCTTGCTACTGCTGAACTATATAATATCTGGAACGACAATTTAAATTTATTTTAAAATATAAAGGAGATAAAACCCGAATGAAACCAAATCAAATGCAGGGAATGCTCAAGCAGGTAAAAAAAATGCAGGAGCGTATGGAACAGATTCAGACTGAGCTTGAGAATAAAACTATTATTGAAGAGTCCGGCGGCGGAATGGTGAAAGTTACCGTAAACGGAAAAAGTCAGGTGCTGAAGATAGAAATTGAAAAAGAAATTCTTGATGGCGGCGATTATGATATGCTCGAAGATCTGCTTATTGCCGCGGTCAACAAAGCTTTCGAAAGTTCGCAGAAGCTCTCAAATGAAGAGATGTCGAAAGCCACATCCGGTATGATACCCAATATACCCGGATTAAACCTCGGATTCTGATGCTTAATATATCAGATACTCTGGAAACTCTTGTAACTGAGCTTTCCAGACTTCCCGGAATAGGACGAAAAACAGCCCAGCGGCTGTCAATGTTTATTATTAAACAGCCGCGCGAAGATGTTGAAAAACTTACTCTGGCGCTGATGGATATTAAAGACCGTATAAAATTTTGCCGTGTCTGCTGTAATATTACAGAAGATGAAGTTTGCCGGATTTGTTGTTCGGAAAAGCGTTCGCGCAGTATAATATGCGTAGTCGAAGAACCTCAGGATGTTTACGCCATTGAAAAAACCAATGAGTTCAGAGGGCTTTATCATGTTCTGCACGGAAGAATTTCTCCGCTGGAAGGCATTGGTCCGGATGATATACGCGTGAGGGAACTGATTTACCGTCTGGAAGATGATCCGGAAAGTAAAATAGAAGAGCTTATTCTCGCACTTAATCCGACAGTGGAAGGCGAGACTACAATCCTGTATTTAAGCAGGATAATCCGCCCGCTGGGCATACGCATTTCCCGCATTGCCCGCGGACTGCCAATCGGTTCGGATATCGAACTTGCCGATGAAATAACACTTGCAAAAGCAATCGAAGGAAGAATTACAATCTGATGAAAAACTGGTACGAGAAATGGTTCTCTTCGGCAGATTATCTCAACCTTTACAGTCATCGCAGTGATAAAGAAGCGGAAGATATGGTTAATCTTATACAGAGGGAAGTGCCAAAACCAACCGATTCAAAGGTCCTTGATGTTTGCTGCGGCGCCGGGCGGCATTCTATTGTCCTCGCGCGGCGGGGTTATGATGTAACCGGATTAGACCTTTCACACTTCCTGATATCACAGGCGAAGAAGAACATTAACCTTGCCGCTGAGAAAAATCTTAAAGTCAAATTCCTCATACGGGATATGAAAAATTTTGCTTTCAGTGTAAAATTTGATATTGCAATAAATATATTCTCGAGCTTTGGTTATTTTGAGTCTGACGAAGAGAATTTCGGTGTTTTTGCAAATATTGCGCGTTCGCTCAGAAAAAACGGATATTTTGTTTTTGATTTTCTTAACGAAAATTATCTCCGGAGAAATCTCGTGCCCTGTACCGAAAGTTCAATTAACGGAAAAAAAGTAATACAGAACCGCCGCATAGAAAATAATTTCGTATTCAAAGATATCCG
>JAPLFI010000514.1 GCA_026390755.1 Ignavibacteriota bacterium | reverse complement strand
GTGCTTTTATATAATCCGCTCGATCCGAGCGCCGCAAGAAGATAAGAAGGGCTTCCGGGTTTGATTGCGATTCGCGAAGTATATGTGCTCGTCGGAAGTCCGCTTGTATAGTTAGTCCACGAGTCTCCGCCGTTCGTGGATTTAAGCATACCTCTGCCGTAATATGATGCATCGCTGTATGTGGCTTCACCCGTACCGTAGTAAATAATATTAGTATTTGTAGGGTCTATAGCGAGCGCGCCCGAAGACAATGATACTTCATTATCTGATTTCGGAGTCCAGTTAAGTCCGCTGTTTGTTGATTTCCATACTCCACCGAAAGCCGCTCCTAAGTAAATGATGCTGGGATTTACGGGGTCGTATGCAACGGTTACAATCCGTGATGAAATGTTCCCGTAAGAAAAATAATATCCGGGAGTCGGTCCTAAGGGAAACCATGTTGCTGAACTTCCGTATTGAAAACCGTTCGTATTCCTTAATTCATCCCTTTGTTTGAGCGCTTTTTCATAAGCGCCTTCGGGAATGAAATTGTTCGGATACATTCTCTGCTCATAAAACCATCTTTCACGGTTGAAAGAATTGCGTTTTTTTGTGTAATCATCGGCTTTGTCGTAAACATTGTTTTGTATCGGAAGGTCCTGCGCTAATAGTATCACCGGAGCTATAAAGAGAATAAAACATGCAATTAATTTTTTCATAGCGTTTTTTTATATAAGTTAACTGTATATATTTAAAATTAAAATGATAAAGAATAAAGTTGCAAATTTGATAAAAATAATTTATAATTACTAAACATTTGATTATGGTCACAAATCCGGATTTAGAGAAGCTTAAACTTGATAAAAATTCAAATTTAGCATATAAGATATTCAGGGATATACTGGATGCAAGATGTCCTGACCAATCTACGCTCGACAGGTTATACGGAGCAGGAAAAGCGGGCATTATAAGAAGAATTATCAAAGAAATTCTTGCCGGTAATCCCGATGAGAAACGGATCATCAGACCGAATAATCCGTCTGCGCCGGATAATATCGCAAAAGCACGGCTTGCAATAGATAAAAATAAGTCCTATCAGGAAATACATTCTGCGATACTTTTAAATAGAATTCCGGAAGAGAAATATTTGCGTGAATTTTACGGGAATTATGCGGGGGAAGTTCTAAGGATTATTTCACTTTATACACAGCTGAACCTGAGACGCAAATGCGAACTTAATGCCGCCGCGCATTTAAACCGTGTTGGCGCAGTTGTTTATCAGCTGAAATTGAACGACGAAAATTCTTTCCGGTACAGCACAATAGCCGTTATGCATGATTCTATAGAAGATTTGCTTACTCTTTCGACTAATATCAGCGGTTCGGGATTGGATTATTCGAAATATCAGGATTTTGTAGATAATATTATTCCCGCTGAGCTTCAAATCCCGGTTAAAATACTCACGAATCATTATAACCTTTTCTTTAAATATATTTACGAAAAACTGGAAAATGAAGGCAAGGCTTTGAATAAAAAATATATGCTTGAAGAGCTTGAATTGCTGAACAGACAGGATATAGGCGAGCTTAGAGGATATACAATAAAGATGTTTAATTTAATAAGTGACTATAAAACTGAAAGCAATATATCTGAAGCAGTCAGATGGGAATGCTATCAGCGCCTTTATCTTGATGGTATTGCCGAGGAGACTAAAAATAACAACGATTTCAGAATTTATGAGGTGAAAGGTGTTGACCTTTCGGATAACGCTCACGGAAAGGGGGCGCTTTCCGCAGACGCGAAAATCAGAAATATTAACAAAAATCTGATGTGGGGCATAAAAGGTTACGGTATGCAATCCGATTGGAAGCCGTTTAACAATTTTATAGAAGAAATTATACAGGATTCACAACTCTCGGCGGAGCATCTGATACTTAGTGATATACTCCAGTTGTATTCTCCTATGGATTTTATGGTTTCCGCACTGTTAAAGATAAAAAAATTGGAATCGGTTTTTTATATATAGAAAAAGCCCGTCAGCGATGCTGGAGCGGGCTTTTTTTTATGAAGAAGTAAGGAAAATTATTTTATCAGCGTCATTCTCTTTATATCAGTGAAATTACCCGCTTCAAGTTTATAGAAATACACTCCGGATGAAAGACCGTCTCCTCTGAATTCAACCGTGTAATTACCCGATTGCTGTGCCGTGTTAACAAGTTCATTTACTTTATTTCCGAGTAAATCATATACCGTAAGTTTTACTTCGGATGATTTCGGCAGTGAATAATTAATTTTTGTCACAGGGTTGAACGGATTAGGGAAATTTTGTTTCAGATTGTAATTTACCGGAATTGACGGGTCGGTAATTCCCGAAGGAGATTTAATTACTAATTTCTTATTCGGAGTCCAGTTCCACATACCTGAGTAATTTACATCTATTGTTGCATAAAGCGTATCAAAGCCCGGCGTTGCAGGAGCGGTATAATCGAATTGAATTGTGATCGAATTAGTGAAGTTTATTTTTGCGCTTTGAACTAATTCATTGCTCAACATTTTCAGATAAGCAGAGCCGCCGCCTATTGCTAATGTCCCGAACT
>JAPLFI010000273.1 GCA_026390755.1 Ignavibacteriota bacterium | reverse complement strand
GGATGTTTCGTGGAAGTTTCGTTTTTATTTACAGAATCCATGAGCAAACGAAAACGGCGTTTCTCGTACTCTCCGCTGATTATATTCTCTTTAGTCAGAGCCTCTGAAAACTTTTTACCTAATTGAATTCTCTTGCCGCAGAGAACTGTGCCGGCTTTGGACTGATTAATATGCGACTCAATAAAAATCGAATTAGGAATGCAGTCGCCGTCAATGAAAATCAAATAATTAGTATCAGCGGCTGTTAAAGCTTTATTAAGAATCTTATTTTTCCTGAAACCTTTATTTTCCTGCCAAATTCTCAGCATCGGGAAAGAAAATTCGCGTTTAGCTTTTTCTAAAAATTCTGTCATTTCATTTCCGGAACCGTCATCAGCTAAAACAACATCGAAATCACGTACGGATTGCCTCTCAAGAGCGTGAAAAACCAGCTCAAGCTCGCGTATTTTATTATAAACCGATATGATTAAAGTAACCCGCATAGAAGCAAAGTTATAAAAAGGCATTCAAACTTGTAACTGAAAAATTCGGTATTGATGTGTATGGCTTGAATTTTCAACTGCAGTTACATAGTGAATTACTTTTTGTTCTTTTCTCACTTAAACAAAGGCGTAGCCCCGCGTTCTTCTCAAGCACGGAATTTTCATAAATTGATAATTTCCATTGATTTTTAATATTTTATATGGCAATTTGTACCGTTTTGATTTTTCATTATTGATTATAAATTAGGACTCGGCGTCCGCAGAAATGCGGAACATAAGATAAAATAATAAATAAAAACAGTAACGTAAATTAATTATGGACAATTCAGATTCACTTTCCCCTTCGGGCGGTATGTCTTCCGATGCCGCAGGGGATTCCGTTAAACCGGGGAAAGAAGATAGCTCAGATAAACCTCCGCATTCACCTGACTCTGCAGAAAATCCTGTAACTATTCCCGGAACAATTTCGGGAAAGTCATCCGTAAAACAAGGCGTAATTAAAGTCACTAAGGTCATTGTACTTTCGACGGTGATGTTCACTTTCATCTCTTACTGGCGTGCCGCCGCAGTCGTAGTAGGCGACCTTGGCTCGACTGCCTATTACATAGGAGGTATTGCCGAGCAGTTCATCGGGAAAATTGCTCCGTATTTCATACTTGCTGTCATGCTCTTTTCCTATGCCGTGCGCGCTGTTTACATCGAAGCAGTCGGCATGTTCACGAGGGGCGGTGTTTACCGCGTTGTAAAATCCGCACTGGGCGAATGGTTCGCTAAGATATCAGTTTCGGCGCTCGTCTTCGACTATGTGCTGACGGGTCCCATCAGCGCCGTCTCGGGCGGGCAGTATCTTGTAGGCTTATTGAACGATACATTCAAGCATTCAGGAGTAAATATTGAATTACCCCGTAATCTGTTTGCTATGGGAGTGGCAATTATCATTGTTTTTTATTTCTGGTGGGAAAATGTGAAGGGCATTGAGGAGTCATCCGATAAAGCGCTGAAGATTTTCAAGGTCACTATGATAATGGGAGGTCTCGTAATAGGATGGGGAATCGCTACTCTCTTACTGAAAAATGAACCTTTCCTTTCGCATCTTCCGCCGTTTGAACTTAAACTTTCTGACGATGCTTACGGATGGTTCCAGGGCGTTGACTGGATAAAATCACTCGGACTTTTCAGTATTATGATTGCATTCGGGCATTCACTTCTGGCGCTTAGCGGTGAAGAAACCTTGGCGCAGGTTTATCGTGAAGTTGAGTATCCGAAACTTAAAAATTTCAAGAAAGCCGCAATGATAATTTTTATCTTCAGCATCATTCTGACTCCCGGTGTTTCTTTTCTCGGTACGATGCTGATTCCTGATGATATCCGTCCGCAGTATATTGATAATCTCATCGGCGGTATTGCCATGTTTCTGGCAGGTCCGATGTGGATTCGTCTGATTATACAGGCATTCGTTGTAGTTGTTGGTGTGCTTATTCTTTCGGGTGCGGTTAATACTTCCATCATCGGGGCGAACGGCGTCCTCAACCGAATTGCCGAGGATAAAGTTCTTACGGACTGGTTCCGTAAACCGCATAAGAAATACGGTACGACTTTCAGAATGCTGAATATGATTGCGACAATGCAGATTCTGACGATTCTGTTCTCACGAGGCGATATTCTGATTCTCGGTGAAGCTTATGCATTTGGTGTTATATGGTCTCTGACGTTCAATACTTTTTCGATGCTCGTGCTGAGATTCAAGGATAAACGGCATCGCGAATGGAAGGTGCCTTTTAATGCACGTATCGGCGGCAAGGAGATTCCGTTCGGGCTTTCTGTAATTTTCATAGCGCTTTTCTTTGTGGCAATGACGAACCTCTTCACAAAACCCATTGCAACTGTTTCGGGCTTGTCTTTTACGGCATTGTTCTTCATTATTTTTACGGTTTCAGGGATTATTAATAAACGCAATATAATGAAAGAGAAGAAGATATCCGAAGAAGAGTTCCATAGCGATGCTCACATGAAAGTAATTGAGCACTTCAATCTGGAAGATGAAGCGCAGATTACTCCCGAGGCGATCGGGTCTGAACTGCCGGACAGGGTAATGGTGGCAGTGCGCGACCCGAATAACCTGAATCACCTGATTAAAGTAATAAATGAAAACGATACTGACAAAACGGATGTGATTGTCATGATAGCGCGTGTGTTTCGCGATAAAATGAATACGGAAGTGCATTTCGAGCTTGAAGGCGATGAACTCCATTTATTCAGCGAGGTTGTTAATGTAGCCGAAAAGATAGGCAAGCCGGTTATTCCGATAGTTGTACCGACGAATAATGCGTTTTTCTCGATTATGAACGTTGCCCATTCTCTTGGTGTAAGGGAGGTGGTAATAGGACTGTCGGCTAAGTTTAAGTTTGATATTCAGCTTCAACAGCTTGCCCTTATGTGGGGCTCTGTGCATTCGGATGAGGAAACTCATATAAAGGTCAGAATTATTACAGGAAATTCGGAGTATAATATTGATTTGTAAGTTATACTGTAAGTATTTAATATCCATTGATTTTCTATATTTTATATTGCAATTTTAACAGTTTTATTAAAATAAAAAATTAAAAGAGGTTTAACATACCCTGTAAAACGGGATTTCCGGAATAAATCTTATCTTAAGAAAAGAATTGCTAATATAAAACATGTATAATTCAGATGCCCCGTTGAACGGTAAGTCTTCGGATACTTCAGGTGAATCCGCAAAGCCGGACCCCAAAGATTCAATAAACTCATCCGCAAAACAACGTGTAATTAAAGTCACTAAGGTCATTGTACTTTCGACTGTGATGTTTACATTCATATCTTACTGGCGCGCTGCCGCAGTGGTTCTGGGTGACCTTGGTTCAACCGCTTACTATATGGGCGGGATTGCCGAGCAGTTCGTCGGTAAAGTAGCGCCGTATTTTATACTCGGAGTTATGGTTTTTGCATTCTGCGTAATGGCGCTTTATCTGGAATCATCTCCGCTATTCACACGCGGAGGGGTATATCGGGTCGTAAAGTCAACACTCGGCGGATGGTTCGCAAAGATTTCCGTCTCGGCGCTCGTTTTTGATTATATACTTACTGGTCCCATCAGCAGTGTTTCCGGCGGGCAGTATCTTGCCGGACTTTTAAACGATTCTTTCAGGACATTCGGTATAGGAATTCAGTTCGACCGTCACATATTCGCAATGGTTATTGCAATAATTATTGTTATTTTCTTTTGGTGGGAAAATGTAAAAGGTATCGAGGAATCTTCTTCCAAAGCTCTTAAGATATTTATTATTACCGCTGTTATGGGTGTTGTCGTTATTACATGGGGAATTGTGACATTGCTCTTAAAAAACGAACCTCTCTTCACTCACTTTCCGCCGTTGAAAGTTGAGCTCTCTCAGGAGTCTTATGGATGGCTGAAACATTACGAATGGACAAAATCTATAGCGCTGATCAGTATTTTAATCGCTTTCGGGCATTCCCTTCTTGCTCTCAGCGGACTCGAAACTCTGGGACAGGTCTATCGCGAAGTTGAATATCCAAAACTTAAAAACTTCAAACGGACTGCTTTAATAATTTTCATTTTCAGTGTTATACTTACTCCGGGTGTGTCTTTTCTCGGCACTATGCTGATTCCCGATGATATACGTCCGCAGTATATTGATAATCTTATAGGCGGTATCGCTATGTTCCTTATCGGTCCTCACTGGCTGAACCTTGTTTTTCAGGCTTTCGTAGTAATTGTAGGTGTGCTGATTCTTTCGGGGGCAGTGAATACATCAATCGTCGGCTCTAACAGCGTTCTCAATCGCGTTGCCGAAGACAGAGTTCTTATGGACTGGTTCCGTAAACCGCATAAGAAATTCGGTACTACTTACAGAATGCTGAATCTCATTGCGATTCTCCAGATTGCTACTATAATACTTTCGCAGGGGGATATTCTTCTTCTCGGCGAGGCTTATGCTTTTGGAGTTGTATGGAGCCTTACATTTATGGGATTCGCAATGATAGTACTCAGATATAAAGATAAACGTCCGCGGGAATGGAAAGTACCGCTGAATATTAATTTCGGAAAATTTCATCTGCCGTTCGGACTTATATTAATTTTTGTTGTTCTGTTTTTTGTTGCGATAACTAATCTGTTCACTAAACCTATTGCCACTATCTCCGGAGTTCTTTTCACTGTTTCTTTCTTTGTACTTTTTCTCGTTTCCGAGTTTATCAACAAAAGGAATATAATGAAGGAAAAAAACCTGACAGAAATTGAATTCCAAAGTGACGCACAAAAGAAGGTAATAGAACATTTTAATCTCGAAGATGAAGCGCAGATTACTCCCGAGGCAATCGGGTCTGAACTGCCGGACAGGGTAATGGTAGCTGTCCGCGACCCGAATAATCTGAATCACCTGATAAAAGTGATTAATGAAAACGATACCGATAAAACTGACGTGATTGTTATGATAGCCCGTGTATTTCGCGATAAAATAAATACCGAAGTGCATTTCGAACTCGAAGGCGATGAACTCCATTTATTCAGCGAGGTTGTTAATGTAGCCGAAAAGATAGGCAAACCGGTTATTCCTATTGTTGTACCGACGAATAATGCGTTCTTCTCGATTATGAACGTTGCGCATTCTCTTGGTGTAAGGGAGGTTGTAATCGGACTGTCGGCTAAATATAAACCCGATATTCAGCTTCAACAGCTTGCGCTTATGTGGGGAACGGTTCACTCCGACGAGAATACTCATATAAAAGTGAGGATAATCACGGAAAACTCTGAATTTAACATAGATTTGTGACCGCGCTCACTATTAGCAGTACATAAAAATATCAATTGAATAAAACGCGATAATTTATTAAATTAAAGGTTTTTAAGAACAAAATTCAAATGTTATGAAGATACCGGAAAATCTCAGATACACTAAGGAACACGAGTATGTACTTTTAGAAGGCAATACCGCAATAGTTGGTGTGACCGATTATGCTCAGAGTGAACTCGGTGATATTATATATATTGATTTTACGTCTTCTGCCGGCGATGTTGTCAAGGCAGGGGATATAATCGGCTCAATAGAAGCTGTTAAAACAGTTTCGGAAATATTCAGTCCGGTTTCGGGTAAAATTGCGGAAGTTAATTCGGATATAAATGATAAGGCTTCGGTTGTGAATGAAGACCCGTACGGCGCAGGATGGCTTTTTAAAATAGAACTGTCTGATAGTTCGGAAATTGACGGACTTCTCAACCCTACAGCATATTCAGAGCTTTTAGGGGCTTAATAATCAGCCTTATTTATTGATAAATTAACAGCTATTTTAGATGAAGATTATTATTTCCAACTTAGCTGAGGGTGAGCATTTGTATAATTTTGTTCAGTCTGCTGAAGAGCTTGGCTTTGAAGATTATACGTTTAAAGATAAGATTAAGATTAACATTAAGCTTTTTAAGGGAAACAGGCAGATTATACTCGGTGTATCTTTTAATTGCTCCGTTGTTTTTCCCTGCGACAGGTGTCTTGATGATTTTGATATGAATCTGAACGGGGATTTCAATCTCATATATGAGTACGCGCCTATTACAGGCGTGAAGGCGTCTGATGCGGAAGATAATTTGTTCTTTATAAGTCCTGAAGCAAATAATATTGAACTAACAGAGGTTATCAGGGAATATATCATTATTTCTATTCCTATGAAGCGGACACCCGAAGAGAAAGACGGCGTTTGCGTTTACTGTGATAGAAGACCCGAAGAAATTCTTCGCGTCCGCGAAAGTAATGAGATAAATCCCGTATGGAATAAGTTAATTAACAAAAACTAAAATTAAATATTAATAAAATAAATTATGCCAAATCCGAAAAGAAGACATTCGAAGGCCCGCGGAAGAAAACGCAGAACACATTATAAAGCTACAGCGCCGACCTTAGCGTCTTGCGCTAATTGCGGAGAAATGAAAATGAATCACAAAGTCTGCCCTGCATGCGGTTTCTATGACGGCAGAAGCGTTATATTACCTAAGAAGTAATTCGTATTAACAGTAAGATGACAGAAACCGGAAAAGATGGGAAAGTTAGAGTAGCTGTAGATGCAATGGGCGGAGATTTTGCGCCCGTAAGCCTGGTTCTGGGCGCAATTGACGCTGCAAAGGAAAGAGGTGAAAATCTCGGGGTTATTCTGGTAGGTAAAGAAAAAGAAATTAATGAGTTGCTCTTTTCTGAGAAGTGCAGTTTACCGAATCTGACGGTAGTAAATGCCAATGAAGTTATTTCGATGAATGATGCACCTGCTGAAGTCTATAAATCAAAGCCGGATTCTTCATTGAATGTTGCTCTTGATCTTCAGAAAAACGGTAAAGCCGATGCCCTTATAAGCGCCGGTAATACAGGAGC
>JAPLFI010000329.1 GCA_026390755.1 Ignavibacteriota bacterium | reverse complement strand
CATTCAGGACATTTTTTCCAGCGTGTTTTCGGGACTTCATCTCCGCCAATATGAATATACTTTCCGGGAAATAGCTCCGCAACTTCCGCCAGCACTCCTTCGATAAACTCAAGCGTTTCATCTTTCGTACAAAATACATCTTCGAATACTCCCCATTCGCGCGCAACTTCAAAATGTCCGCCCGAGCATGAAAGCTGTGGATACGAGGCGAGCGCGGCAAGAGAATGTCCCGGCATTTCAATTTCCGGAATTACTGTTATATGCCGCTGTTCCGCATAAGATACGATATCTCTAATGTCACTTTGCGTGTAATATCCTCCATAAGATAGCGTGTCATATTCGCGGGAGGGATCACGATAAACTCCGGTGAGAGTGCCGCGTCTATATGCTCCGGTCTGCGTGAGTTTTGGGTACTTCTTAATTTCAATCCGCCAGCCCTGGTCGTCTGTCAGATGCCAGTGGAAGGTATTCATTTTATAGAGCGCAAGGTAATCTATGTATTTTTTTATAAACTCTTTCGGGAAGAAATGCCGGGCAACATCGAGGTGCATTCCGCGGTACGGGAAACGCGGATAATCATATATTTTCATGCACGGAATTTTCGCGTATCCCTGCGGAACTATCTGAATAAGCTGGAACAGCGTCATCAGTCCCCTGAACACTCCCGTTTCACTGCCTTTGATTGTAATGTTATTTATTTTTACTTCGAGTTGATATGATTCGGGAACGGAAAGTTTTCCCGTGCTGTCAAACAATAATATAATTGAATGTGGATTATCGGCTTTATTGAGCGAATCGGAATAGTTTTCGCCGAAAATATCTGTCCCTGCATATTGGTTCAGTAAAATCTTAAACGTGCTCAAATTCATTCCGTTGCGGCTATCTGCGGTAATAGAGGTTTGGGGGTTAAACTCAAACCAGCCGTCGCTGTATTCAACATTTACGGGTTTAGGAAAAATATTTTCTGTCTGCGCGGACACAGATAGCGGGAAAAAGATAAGTAACGCTAATAATATCTTAATGATATTTTTCATAAATTATTTAAATTATGAATTAATTCTTAATACCAAATACTCAATACCAAATACTTAATACCAAATACTCAATACCCTATACTCAATACCCTATACCCAATACTCAATACCAAATACCAAATACCTATTCCCTGACACTTTTCCAAACAAGGGCGCTGGCGCCGAGAACGGCGGCATTTGCGCCTGCTATTTGTGAAGGAAGAAGCTTAACCTTGTTCTTGAAAATATTCAGCATATACTCTTCCATATATTTTTTTGCCGGCGTGAAGATGTAATCGCCTGCGAGAGCGAGTCCGCCGAAGAGGATTATAGCTTCGGGACTGGTTATAGCAACGACATCGGCAAGACTGCGACCGATAATCTTTGCCGTATAATCAAACGCCTCAAGAGCGAGTTTATCGCCTGCGATTGCGGCAGAGTGAATTTTCTTGGAAGTAATAGTATCTTCTCCGCGAAGCAAACTTGGTGCCGACGTTTTTCTAAGAAATTCATTTACCGTTTTTACAATACCGGTTGCCGAGGCATACTGCTCGAGGCATCCGTTTCTTCCGCATCCGCATGGACGTCCGTCGTGAACGGCAATTGTATGCCCGAGTTCACCCGCGAATCCGTCATGTCCGTAAATCATTTCGCCGTTCGCTACAAATCCGCTTCCGAGTCCCGTTCCGAGCGTGACAACAATAAAATCTTTCATACCCTTTGCCGCCCCGTAAATCATTTCTCCGATAGCGGCGGCATTAGCGTCGTTCGTAAGTATTACGGGAAAATCAAAATGCTCTTTAAACAAATCGGCGAAATGAATAACGCCTTTCCATCTGAGGTTAGGCGCGAACTCAACCGTGCCTCTGAAATAATTTCCGTTAGGCGCACCGATACCGATTCCTTTTACATCGAGTTTCAAAGAACTTTCATCGGAATATGCAGATATTAATTCCTTTATCGCCGATGAAAGTTCTTTTACGTAATCTTTTACGTCGTCGTACTTATCTGTCCTGATAGTACTTTCGGCGAGGCATTTGCCTTCGCGGTCAACAATTCCGTAAACAGAATTTGTTCCGCCTATATCAATTCCGATTGCGACCTCTTTCATATCATGCTCCCTTTAGTTTTTTTTTATGACCTTTTAATCCGTAGAATATCAAATAAATGTATGCGAGCAGAGGAACAAAAAGTGAATTATGCACCCCTGCCGAATCTGCGAGCAATCCCTGAAGCAGGGGCAGAATCGCCCCGCCGACTATCATCATCACAAGAAGCGATGAGCCCTGCGACGTATAGCGCCCAAGTCCGTCAATTGCGAGAGTGAAAATATTTGACCACATAATTGAATTAAACAAACCGATTCCGAGCAAAGCCCACATAGCAAGTTTGCCCGTCGTGAAAATACCGAGTAGAAGCAGAGCCATAACGAAGAAAGAGAAAATCGTTAAAGTGCGCGCGGGGAGCGATTTCCCCAGCATAAAGGCGAAATAATTTATCACGAGGAAAATCAGGAAATACCATACAAGTGCGAATTCAATTTTTGTAATCAGGAAAATAATTACGAAAAGCACTATTGCGATTCCGGCCATGGAAAGATATTTTTTCGCGCCTTTTGTTTCGCTGAGAGAAACCGAACCCATGAACCTCCCAATCATTGCTCCGCCCCAGAAGAAAGCAAGATACTTTGTAGCATCGGCATCGGCGAGACCGGCGACGTCCGGGAGTTTCAGGAATGCGACCATATTACTGCCTATAGAAACTTCAGCGCCGACGTAAAAGAATACGGCAAAAATTCCGAACAGAAGATTCCCGTGTTTCAGGGCTTCGGGTTTGCGTTCAATCTTTCCCTCGCCTGCGAATGCCGGAAGATGGGCGAACTTAATAAACAGGGCAAGCAGAAGAAATGCCGCGCCGAAAATCAGATAAGGAATCTTAACCGAATTTGCACCGGGATTCTCGTCCGTCAGGAAAAATTTGAAAATCAGGAATCCGCCGATAACGGGAGCGATGGTATGTCCGAATGAATTAAAGCCCTGCGCCAGGTTAAGTCTGCTGGAAGCTGTTTCCGGCTTGCCGAGAAGCGCCACATAAGGGTTCGCGGCAATCTGCAATATAGTCAGTCCAAAGCTGATGCAGGCAAGCGCACCGAGGAAGAACCCAAATGAGCGAT
>JAPLFI010000177.1 GCA_026390755.1 Ignavibacteriota bacterium | reverse complement strand
GGAGACGCTAAGGTTCCGAATAACTTTCCCGGATATGCTTATAATACTTCAGAAGGAAAATTCGGACATCCGGTTGACAGAGGGCAATATGAAACAGAACTTCAAAACATACATTTTGACGGAACACACGGCGGCGCATTAATTAAATGGTCGTGGAATGATATTCGCTATGCGAAGAATAATCCTGATAAACCGTTTTATTTTACTCCTCAGGTTCATTTATTCTATCAGAATCACGGAATCTACTACCCACCCAATATTCAAAGGGAGCCGACAAATGAGGAAATAAACGCTATGACGAATATAATGCTGACTTACGGTGCAAAAGGAATATTGTATTTCGAATATGCATCTTTGAATGATATAGGAAATACTTCTTTTTATTCCATTGGCTTGCATAACTACGCGGTTGCCTGGGGCGGCGGCGGTGCATTAATTGCTAACCAGAATCCGGGTTTTATTAATACAATAAAACCCGTTTCGAATGAAATTCCCGCCGGATTCGAATTGTTCCAGAACTATCCGAATCCGTTTAATCTTTTCAGTTGTCAGTTGCCGGGAATGCTTCTTTAAAAATATTTGATATTACAGGGAAAGAAGTTGCAACACTCGTAAACGAAAAACTCAACGCAGGAACATACACTGTTAACTGGAACGGGACACGGTTTGCGAGCGGGGTGTATTTTTACAGATTGACGGCGGAGGGGTACGGGGAGACGAGGAAGATGATGTTAATCAGGTAAATATTAAGATTATGAAACAATAATGCTGACTGCAAACAACAGCGGCGTCATAGCAGGATTTTCTGCTGACGATAACGGGTATGACGGGATGACTTTGATAAACGGGAAGTTTTCAGGATAACAGTTTGTACTTAACGTTAATAGCTCAAACTGGAGCGGTAAAATAACGTGGGAACGCAAGGAAGGAAAGTTGATTAAAACGGTTACGACTGATAAGTCAACTGTTCAGGTGATGATTACAAAGAAACAATGAAACCCCGTGAATTTGTCAGCATAGATTAACCAAAAACTGTTGTGAATCTTTGCGAAATTTGCATTTTTTATTGCTCATTACAGATGTATATTCGGCAAGGAGGCAATAAACCTAAATAATAAGTATTATGAAAAAAATAATTTTCAAATCGTTATTCATCATTTCTTCATTTTTAATTCTGAATTCAACTTTATTAATTCGGAATTGTCAGAGCCAGTGGGTGAATTATACACTTCCCTATGACGGAATTGTTGCCAGGCTTGGATTCTCCGATGTGAATACAGGCGCTGCCTGCGGGAATACAGTAAATCCATGGTCAGCCCGTTTTTATTATACTACAAATGCAGGAATTAATTGGATGGCTTCGACATTCCCTTCAACTTTGCGGTCAACTGTTGATGTTCAGTTCATTAATAGTACGCTTGTGTATGCATGCGGAGCGGAAAATACCGGAGTCAATAATTTTAAATATTATAAATCCGGCTTTACTAATTTTCCTGACTTAATTAAAAACAGATTAATGATAAGTGGTATAAATAATATGTCTTCAGAGTCTAAGGCTGCTTTTATTAAGTCAACAAATGCAGGAGTTAGCTGGCAAAAAGTCAGTACTTTCGAAAATACAACGAATTTTATGATGAATATACATTTCTTCGATGCAAATACAGGCTATTGTTTAGTTGACACAGGTTCAGTGGATAATAATACATTTTTCTATAAAACTACTAATGCCGGCATTAACTGGCAATTGGTAAGAATGATTGAAGCACGAACAATGTTGAACAATATGTATTTCACAGATATGAATACGGGATTTGCGAGCGGGATAACAAGCCTTACTTTGCCAAGTTCCCATGGAGCGATTTATAAAACAACAAATGCAGGCTTGAACTGGGTTAAAACTGATTTTATCAGAACATCTCAAATTCAGGATATAACTTTTCTAAATTCAACAACAGGAATTGCAGTTGGTATTGAAGGTGATGGTTTATTGAGTGAGTCTATGTCAACAAAAATTTACAGAACAACAAACGGCGGCGCTCAATGGGATTCAATATATAGCTTAACAAATCATTTCATTGAAAATATTGAGAGTTTGCCTTCAACAGGAACGGTATTTGGAACCGGTAATTTAGTTGACAGTATTATAGGATTTACAAAATTAACTACGATAAAAACTACTAACTACGGTGCAAGCTGGGTATTGAATGACCTTAATCAGATTACTATTGGAACCGGTGTTACATTAATTGACCAGAATAACTTTATAATGGGTGGTGGTGATTTAAATTTAAATCCGAGTGTTGCACGTATATTAAAATCCACAAACGGAGGAAATGTTTTTGTGAATCAAATCGCAGGTGAAGTGCCGGACACGTATTCATTATCCCAAAATTATCCTAACCCTTTTAATCCGGTGACGAGGATTCGTTATGATTTGCCGCGTTCCGGGAGTGTGAGGCTGGCAGTGTATGATGTGATGGGACGTGAGGTTGAAATGCTTGTGAATGAGAAGCAGGCGGCGGGGAGTTATGAGGCGACGTTTGACGGAACGCGGTTTGCGAGCGGGGTGTATTTTGCAAAATTAGAATCAGGCACATATAATCACATTATCAAAATGATAATGTTAAAATAAAACATTAAAATTATATGAAGAATTTAATTTTTCCAATCTTATTGCTTACGTGTTTACTGCTGACACGGATTACTGTTGCACAGATTACACTTAATAACGTGCGTTCCTATAACGGAACACTGGGTGCCGACGATCTCTATTCCGCGATTATTTGCGATAATTCGGATAATATTTATGCCGCAGGGTACAGCTCGGACGGTATATGCTCATATATCATTTTCGACAAATTCAATCCTTCGGGGACAAAACTCTGGTCAAAAACATACAGAAGCCGGGATAACGGATATGATGTTCCTGTTTCTATTGCTCTTGACAGTACAGGGGGCATATATATTGCGGGCTATACAAAAGGAATCACGACATCATACGATTTTCTTTTAATAAAATATAACCAGCAGGGCGATACACTCTGGTCGAGAAGATATAACGGAACGGCAAACGGCGATGACAGAGCAATTAAAGTTGCCGTTGACAGAAATAATTCGGCAGTGCTTGCAGGAAATGCCGTCGAGACCGGCGAAAGCATTAATATAGTTTTAATCAAATATGATATTAACGGAAATCAACTCTGGCAGAAAAAATACGACGGTTCCGGTCACACGGACGATAAAGTTAACGATTTTACATTCGATAAGAATAATTATATTTATGCAGCAGCGCTAACCAACTCTAATCTGGGAAGCGGGAGATATTATGTAATGAAAATCACGCCTTCCGGGGATACCGTGTGGACAAGAACTTTTGGAACCGCAGACGGCGCTGCAAATGCAATCATCACAGATGATTCATTAAACGTTTATGCCACGGGAAAACGTTACATCAGTTCGGATACAGTTTCGTTTTTTACCGTAAAACTTAACAGTTCCGGTAATCAGGTATGGACTTCGACATATTTTGAGGGAGTTCTTCACAGGGATTTTGCATACAGAATTGCCATGGATGAGCAGGGTTCCGTTTACGTCGCAGGGGAGCTTTCTTCAATAATTCTTGCAGGAAAAATAATTACAACCAACGGGTACGCCGTTGTTAAGTACACAAACGGAGGACAACAAAGCTGGGTTTATAAATTTGAAAAGTACTCCCCTTCAAATCCGATATGTCATCTGAAAGTCCTGAATTCCGGCAGTATATACCTGGCTTATACTAAACTTTTTATGAACGACATCACAACAAGGTCTCAGTGCGTTAAAATTAATTCAAACGGCGACAGTGTATGGGTTAAAACCATACAGGGACAATACCGGTTTTATGGTCTCAATTCATTTCATATTGATAAATCCGGCAATTTACTGTTCGGAAGTGCCGCGAATGCTGTAAACGGATTGGATGCCGCATTGGTGAAATGGAATCCTTCCGGAACTCTAACATGGGAGAGATATTTGAACTCACAGAACTTCAGCACTGACAATGCCTTATCAATAGGAAAAGATTCACAAAATAATATATACGTAACCGGCACTAATACGATGAATTATATTTTCATAAAGTACAATTCATCATTCACACAGCAGTGGGCAGTTACATATTCTGACGGATATACACGTGTTGAATCCTCTGCATTTTCAACGGTTGATTCTTCAGGTAATATATATTTAGCAGGTGTAACAAATGATTCCATTGACAGAAAATTTATACTGCTTCTAAAGTATAACACTTCCGGCAGTCTCGAATGGGAAAGAAAATATCTGAATAACCCTGCCATGCCATGGGGTATTTGCCTGGACAAAACAGGTAACATAATTATCGCCGGCACGAACTGGGACAATTATAATCACTCAGCTCTGAATCTTTTAAAATACAGCCCTTCGGGCACACTGCTGATGACGACATCATTTAATGCCACGAATAATTCACAAATATGGATCTATTCGGTTGACACCGATAATGACAACAATATATTAGTAGCAGGGGGTTCTTACGGAGCTATGACATGGAAATTCACGACGAACGGAAATTTAATATGGGAAAACTACTGGGTCAGCAATTATGTACACTCCATACATAAACTAAAATATGACAGGAAAAACAACGTGTATGTATGCGGATTTACAGGCACATCAAGCGGATATGATTATCTGACAATAAAATATGATTCCGCAGGAAATCAGAAATGGGCAAAGACATTTAACGGGATAAGGAGCGGGGAAGATTTTGCCGAAGATCTGGTCAGCGATACGCTTGGAAATACATATATTACAGGCTATGCGGTCAACCAACCTGCAACATTTGAAAGAAGTATTGTAACAATCAAGTATGATTCTACGGGTAACGTTCTATGGCTGAGGGATTTCGTATTCCCGCAAAACGGATATTTACAACCCGTTATGCTGACAAGGGATAAATACAATAATATTTATATTTTAAACGGTTATAATTATCACCAGCCGCTTAATGCAGGCTATTTGTTATTAAAATACAATTCCAACGGAGACAATATCTGGTCATTTACTTACGGCAGTCCTATTGCCAAAAATGCAGGAAAAGCATTTCTGCTGATTGGTGACGATAAGATATATGTAACAGGCAAAGCATACGGGATTAATACGGGTTATGACATTACAACGCTGGAATTAGCTCAGACATCGGGTATAAGAAAAATTGAAGGTAAAACACCGACGGCGTATTCATTGAGCCAGAATTATCCCAATCCGTTTAATCCGGTGACGAGAATTCGGTATGACTTGCCGAGGGCGGGGGTTGTGAGGCTGGCGGTGTATGACGTTATGGGGCGGGAAGTTGAAATGCTGGTAAATGAAAGGCAGGCGGCGGGGAGTTATGAAGCGGTTTGCGATGGCACGCGGTTTGCGAGCGGGGTGTATTTTTACAGGCTGACGGCGGAGGGATACGGGGAGACAAGAAAAATGTTATTGATAAGATAAATTTTACATTATGAAAATAATAATCACACTTTCCATCATTGCTATTACACTTTCAGCAAGTTTAAAATCAAATGCTCAATGGACGGAATGCGACGGAATCTACGGCGGAATTGTTAATGCATTTGTTTTCAGCGGAAATAATATTTTTTCAGGAACAGAAAATAATGGAGTATATCTCTCCTCAAATAGCGGTACAAACTGGTCTCAGACGCCGCTGAATGATAAGACCATCTATTCTCTTGCTGTCAGCGGAAACATTATTTTTGCCGGAACATTGGGTAATGGAATCTATATATCAACAAATGACGGTGCGGGCTGGACTCAAACGGCTTTAAATAATAAAACTGTTTACTCCCTTCTCACATACGGGAATACAATTTTAGCGGGAACAAACAGCGGAGTCTATCTCTCCGCTAATTACGGTGCAAACTGGACTCAGACGCTACTGAATGATAAAACCGTCCGATCACTTGCTGTCAACGGAAACAATATTTTTGCAGGAACAAGCAATTATGGCGTTTATCTTTCCACTGATAACGGCGCAAGCTGGACACAAAATGGTTTAAATGACAGAATTGTTCATTGCCTTGCAGTGAGCGGTAATAATATTTTTGCCGGAACAAATACATACAGCCCTTTCACTTCAGGAGGTGTATATCTTTCGACAAACAATGGCGCAAACTGGACCCGAACTGCTTTGGGTTCTCATACTGTTTTTTCCCTTGCAACATCAGGGAGTACTGTATTTGCAGGATTATGGGGCTATGGTGTCCAGATTTCCAATAACAACGGTGCGAACTGGAGTCAACCTGGATTATTTGATTTATCAGTGAACAACTTTGCTGTAAGCGGGAATATTATTTTTGCAGGAACAGGCGGAGGGGGTATATATCGCTCCTCAAATTACGGTATAAACTGGACGCAGACAGCGCTGAATAACAGAACCGTACTTTCATTTACGGTACTCGGAAATAATATTATTGCGGGAACAGATAATTATTTTGACTCCAAGTGTTTTTTCCGTTCCTTAAATTACGGTACGAGCTGGACACAAGCCTTTAACGGGCAAACTACAACTTTTTCTCTTGTATCTCTCGGAAATAATATTTTTGCGGGGATAGATTATGCCGGCGTACATCGCTCGACAAATGGCGGCTTAAACTGGAATTATTGTGGTCTGTCAGGGAATAAGGTTAAAGCCCTCGCGGTAATCGGATCCAATATTTTGCCGGAACCGAGGCTCATGGCGTCTGTATTACAACAAATAACGGAGCGAGCTGGACTCAAACTGCTTTGAATAATCAAAATATTTATTCAATTGCCGGCCTCGGAGATGATATATTTGCAGGAACAATTGGCAGTATATATCACTCAACTAATAACGGCACGAGCTGGACTCAAACAGGTACGACAGCTTTTTATAATCACGCTGTTACTTCCCTTGCGGCATACGGAGATAATATGTTAGCAGGAACAAATACTTATGCTAATTCAGGCGGCGTTTATATTTCAACTAATGCCGGGACAAACTGGGCTCGTACAGTTCTGAATTATTGTGATGTTCTCACTCTTGCAACATTCGGAATGAATATTTTTGCCGGAACCGCAGACAGCGGAATCTATCTCTCCACAAATTTCGGCGCGAACTGGACATGCAAAAATCAGGGATTTAACGGTATTCCACAAATAAATGCCTTATTAATCACAAACAATTATATCTTCGCAGGAACCACTGGATATTCAGTATGGCGGCGTACAATATCAGATATAACAAGTATCAATAATATGAGCATGGAAATACAGGATGCATATTCATTAAGCCAAAACTATCCAAATCCGTTTAATCCGGTGACGAGGATTAGTTTTCAGTTGCCGGTTGCCGGGAATGCTTCATTAATGATTTTTGATATGCTTGGGAAAGAAATTGTGACACTCGTAAACGAAACACTTAACGCCGGAACATACACCGTTGACTGGAACGCAAGCGAATTCCCAAGCGGTGTGTATTTTTACAGGCTTACGGCGGAGGGGTACGGAGAGACGAAGCGGATGACATTAATCAAATAATTTATTCATATGATTATGAAAAAAATAATTTTTAAATTGCTTATCATCATTTCTGTTTTTACTATTCTTAATTCTTCATTCTTAACTGATTGCTTTGCACAGTCAGGATGGTTTTATCAGCCGTTGCCTGTATCAGGTACAATAAGAGATTTGAAATATTTTGATGCAAATACAGGGCTTGTAGCTATGGTAGTTCCTAAATATGTACTCAGGACAACAAATGGCGGCTATAACTGGCAAGCGGTTTTATCAAACCAATATGTATCAGAGTTTGATTTTATCGATAGTATAACGGTTTATGCTAAAGGTGGTAATACCAATGCTTACGGTATGATTTTTCGTTCTTATGACCGGGGCGCCACATGGGATAGTCTGAATGTAAATGCTGATATCGTAGCAGGAATATCATTTGTTAATCGGGATACTGGTTGGATAGGAATAACTGCGGGTGGTTTACCTTATCTTTTAAGAACAACAAACAAAGGAGTTAACTGGATTGTTCAGTCAGATAATACAGGATACGGAAGGATATTCTTTCTCAAGTATAAAGTGAACGGAGAATATATGGGCTGGGCTCAAAATTATGAGGAAGTTTGGAAGACAACTACAAGCGGCGGTAACTGGTTCCGTGTTATGGATGTTGGTTATTCCCAGCAACTGCAATTTATTGATGAAAATACTGGATTCGCAGCAACAGCTGATTTTAAAAAAACTACAAATGGCGGATTAAACTGGAATTCTTATAATATGCCGACAGGACATAATATTTGGAATGGTTGGCTCCTCAAATTTAAACTCATTAATAAAGATACTATTTTTGGGGTAGGCGGCGATCGATATTGGACAAATCCCCTGAGAACCAGAGGTATTGTTTGGGTTTCAACTAACGGTGGTGTAAACTGGGGATTCCAACAGCCGGATACAAGTTTTCATAGAGGAGTATTTGGCGGAATTGATTTTGCCAATAAA
>JAPLFI010000029.1 GCA_026390755.1 Ignavibacteriota bacterium | reverse complement strand
GTATTCGAGAAATGGTTTGATAAATACGGCGGACTTCCGCAGAGATGGAAAAAAGCGGGCGAATGGACAATTCCCGATAACATCGCCTGCGGGGACGAGCGTGTCAGCATATATGCGGTTGATAAACAGTAAGAGCAAGAGCCTTTGCCACAGATGTACACAGATTAAGAGTTTTCCTGAAATAAATTCAGGACAAGTTTAAGAAAAAGAGCAAGAGCGGCTTGACACGAACTAACACGAATTAGAACGAATTAAAGAACTTGCTGATAATAAGAACGAAGAGCGGCCGATCCCGAAACAAGTTCGGGATGACAAACGAATAAGAGCAAGAAATCATACAACCAAAGCACACAAATTTATCACCTGATTAAATGCACCTTTGTAATTTGAGCGTTAATAATTTATGAAGTAAGGCGTTAGGAGAAAGCAATTGTCTGAGTGCTGTTCATGCGCGAGTTTTGCTTTCTTAGCCTTACGGAATAAATTTAGCTCAAATTACACCAGCGCTTGATTTTTCTTTGTTTCTTTCTTTTGATCAAGCAAAAGAAAGAAAATAAATGTCGTATGACAAGACAATAAGGAGAAAAATAATGGTACTGCTTTAAAATATTAAATTTATAAATATTGTATTAGTTAGAAACAACAACAATATTTATTAGATGGAAGAACTTATATTAAAGCTTAAATCTCTCGGGTTCACGGAATACGAATCCAAAGTCTTCCTCGCCGTCCTGCAGGGGCGTCTGATGAGCGCTTCGGAAATTGCCGAAGCCGCACGCATCCGCCGTACCGATGTTTACAACATTCTCCGCCGTTTTGTGGAAAAGGGTTACTGCAATGAAATCGAAACGAACTCGGTAATCAAGTTCGAGCTTGTTGACCCGGATTATATTTTCGACAAGATAGAGGGCAGGATACATGCCATTCGCGATAAAGAAATAAAAAGTCTTAAAGACGCATTTATTCAAATCAAACCCATGTACCGCTCAAAGCATAACGGTGAAGAGAAAATCGTAAATGTTGAGCTTATACGCGGTTATAATCAGCACCGCGAAATAAAATTTATTGACATATTCAAAAAAGCTAAAAAGGAAATACTGTTTATGACACGTCCCGAATATTTCGTCTCGGGAGATGTTGACCGCATAGCCGTAAACTTCATAAAAAAAGGCGGAGTTATACGCTCTGTATATGAAGCGGGAAACTCGTTCCGTCTTAAAACAAAAAAGGGATGGACGGAAGGCACAACAGAAGACCTCGTGAAAACAGTCGAATTCTTCGGTAAATACGGAGAACAGGTGAGGCTGATACAGGAGAAAGTTCCGAACATCACTATTTTTGACCGTGAAACGGTATTTATGAACATTAACGATAAAACCGTACCGAAACATAACGAAGCTGATATAATCATCAGAAGCAGTAATTTCGCGGATTCCATGTCGCTGGTTTTTGAATCTTTCTGGAACAGAGCATATACTATTAATGAATTTAAAAAAGAATTAAAGAAAAAACATAAACAATAAAAAATCATGAAAACAACAAAATGTTTACTCGCGTTTTTTCAGTTGATTATTTTCACGACACTGGGTTTTTCCCAGGTCAGGTATTACTGGCAGCCGGTTACAAGCCCCACCGCAAGCAATCTCAACGCTATTTACAGCGGGACATATATTGCAGGCGATAATGGAACGCTTTTAACTTGGGGCGGAACAAATATTTGGACGAAAATTAATGGTTTTCCGAATGTAAATTTTTATGGCATAAGTTCTTCTATGGTTACTACTTCAGCGCGCGCTACAATAGTCGGCGGCGGTGGTTATATTTTCTCCACTGAAAACAGCTTTACAAGCTGGATACAGGAGACAAGCGGTACAACGAACAATCTTTATGCCGTGGCGTCCTGCAGGATTGCAACACCGCTCACAATAAAAAGATTTGCTTTCGGAGCGGGAGGTGTAATTCTGAAATCCGTCTGGATATCCGGCTCAAACTGGTCTGCATGGGCACCCGTTACAAGCAATACGACCAATGACATTAAAGCCGCCTTTCTTAACGGTACAACGGGCTGGGCTTGCGGAAACAACGGTACTTTGCTGAAAACAACGGATATGGGTGAAACCTGGTTTTCGCTTTCATCAGGAACAACCCGGCAGTTGAACAGCGTTTGGTTTCACGAGGATAATTTAAGGGGTTGGATTACGGGTAATCTGGGAACACTGCTTAAGACAACGAACGGAGGAATAAACTGGATTACGGTTAACTCAGGTGTATCTTCGCACCTGAAATCCTTTATACCTTATGTTGTTGTAGGCACTTCGGGAATGTCACTTCAGAGCGTTGATTCGGGGGCGACGTGGGAACAGTTTATTAATGTCATACAGCCTGATTTGAATGCAGTTGCGCAATCACCAACCCCGATTACCGTCGGCAATCTCGGCTCAATCTTTATCGGCACTGTTTATCCTAATTATAATTATGTGCAGAACAACTTCAATAATACAAACATCTATCTTAAATCCACGGGTATATTCAATCAGAATACAACAACGAGCAACCAGCCCGGTTTTGAATGGCCGAAAGGTTCGGGTAAATTCGTATTTTTCTCTGCCGGACTGACGATAGGCGCAAAACTTAATAACACAGATTTCAGAATGATTGCAAGTTCGTACAAAGGCGAGTGTATGCCGGGATGCATAACAGGCGGCAGTCCTTATACGGATTATAAATTCAGGTATTACAAAGTCAGCAGAACGGATAACTGGCAGACGAGCATTGACTGGCGAACTTGGGGATTAATGGTACCTTACGGTGCGCCATATGTTGACGTAAACAGCAACGGAACGTATGATTACACGATTGATACTCCCGGTGTAAAGGGTGCAGGGCAGACAATCTTTCTGTGTATGACGGATGCCTTTGCCGCCTCACACACACCCGGTGAAGGATTTGGCGGCGGTACACTGCCTATGAATGCGGAAATTCACTGGACTGCATGGCAGTATGACTCCCAGGCATTTACCGACGTGCAGTTCCAGAAATTTGATGTGATAAACAAGGGAACCGCCTCATGGAATAAAACATACTTTGCAATTGTGGGAGACCCAGACCTTGGCGATGCCAATGATGATTTAATCGGTTGTGATACAATAAGAAAACTGGGTTATTGCTACAACGGTGACAATAATGACCCGGTTTACGGCGCCGCGCCGCCGGCGGTTGGAATTATGTATCTGCGAAGCGCCGTCATAAAAAATCTTGTTCCTCCCGTTCATCTTGGAATGACATGTTTTAGTTATTTTGTCTGTACATCCTGCTCTCCTCCGCCGTGTGAAAGTGACCCGAACGGAGAACCTTATGCCGCTTATCTTATGATAAAAGGATATAAAAAAGATTCAACACGATGGATGGATGTATCACAGACACCTCCGAAGAAAACATTTTTCAATTTCTACGGCGAGCCTATCGGCACAATCGGCTGGACTGAGGCAAACGGAAGAATGGCGAACTGCGGCGGTGATACTACGGGCAATATATATAATCCCGCATCGGGAGACAGGAGACTGATAATGGGTTCCGGTTCGGAAAACCTGACAGTGAACGTGAATGATACGCAGACGATAGTAATATCACAGATGGTTGCCCGCGGTACAACTCATTTAAATTCAATCACAAGGCTCAAAGCATTAGCGGATGCGGTAAGCATGTTTTATAACCAGAATATTTACCCTTCATTCGCCGTATCCGGCACGGTTAAATATATTGATAATAACCAGCCCGTTACTTCGGGTTACGTCAAAGCTGTTAAGCTTGACAAGGCAACGGGTAACATACTTACACTTGATTCCGCGGGTATTCAATCAAACGGAACATACGTACTGGCAAATGTTCCGCAGGATTCGGTTGATATAGGGGTTTATCCAACGTCACAGGGTCCGCCGGTTGACTATGTTCCGGGGTATTATCCTGCGGCAATAAGCTGGCGCGATGCCGTAACGCTGTATCCTACGGGCAGTCTAACCAATATTGATATATCTGTTTACAGATTAGTTAACAGCAGTAATTCGAATTCGGTTAACGGACGCGTGTTCAGGTTTGCCGACGGAGGATTAAAAGACGCCATGGTTTATGCGAAGAGCGGAAATAATTATGTTCGCTTTGCTTCGTCCGATAATCTTGGAATCTATCACCTGGTATCTGTGCCCGCGGGAAGCCTTAAACTGATTGTACACAGAATGGGATTTACCTCTGACAGTACGACGGTTAACCTTGCAACAACGCTTGATTCGGTTAACTTTATTCTGAATCAGACGTATGTAGGAATTATAAAGAACGAGACTGAAACGCCTGCGAAATATTCACTCAGCCAGAATTATCCTAATCCGTTCAACCCGGTTACAAAAATAAAATTTGATATACCGTGGTCTGTATCGGCAATAAAGCCGTTTGTCACACTGCAAATATTCGATATAACGGGCAGGCTGGTTACGGAACTTGTCAAACAGAATATGGTTCCCGGCTCGTATGAAGTATCGTGGAATGCATCTTCATTCCCGAGCGGAGTATATTTCTACCGTTTATCGGCAGGTGATTTTGTTCAGACGAAGAAGGCAATTTTAATAAAATAAATTTTCATTTCCAATCCTGAAATAATCCTGATGCTGAAACAAGTTCAGCATGACAAGGACAGGATCAGGACAAGTCTTTTCATCATGAACGGCAGGTAGAACTTTTTATGGTTTCTTCTGCCGTTTTTTTTTCACTCGATATTGCTTCTTATCTTGATTAATTTTATTCATGACTAAATGCGTTTTTGTGTCCGACCTTCACGGACGGACTGCGAGATATAACACACTGTTCCGTCTTATCGCAGACGAAAAACCCGATATTGTTTTTATCGGCGGCGATATATATCCGAATGCATACATGTCAAAAGTGGATTCACTCGTGCATGGAAATGATTTTCTTGCCGATTTTTTTATCGCGGGACTTAAGAAATTAAAATCAGAACTTGGAAATGATTATCCGGAAATATTTTTAATTCTCGGGAATGATGATGCGAGAGACGAGGAAGAAAGTATAATTGAGGCTGACAAAGAAGGGTGGTTTCATTACATAAACTGTAAAACAATTTCCTGCAACGGACATACTTTAACGGGATACGCTTATGTTCCGCCCACTCCGTTCCGTCTTAAGGACTGGGAAAAGTACGACGTTTCGAGGTATATAGACCCGGGATGTGTTTCTCCCGAAGAAGGATTCAGAACAGTTCCGGTTGACGAAAGCACAATCAGGTTCGGGACTATAAAAGAAGACCTTGACGAACTTGCCGAAGGAATTGATTTCACGAAATCCATTTTCCTGTTTCACTCTCCTCCGCACGATACGTTACTCGACCGCGCCGCGCTTGACGGCATTAAGATAGACCACGTTCCGCT
>JAPLFI010000484.1 GCA_026390755.1 Ignavibacteriota bacterium | reverse complement strand
GAGCGGCACGGTATTATCGGCAAACATACTGACGTTCAACACAAGCGGATTTTACAGATTCAATCCGGGTACTTATTTACTTGGAACTGTACGATGGACGGCAACGGCTCCTGTTACCAATTGCAATATGACATTCCGCATGCCTCCGGCGGCGAGTCCTACATTAATTACAGACAGTACAGTGTTCCTTGACACAGCGGGATTTACAATTACGAATCCTGTAATCACGGGAAACTTCACCGTTTCGTCGGAAATTCCGACGGAATTCAAGTTATATGAAAACTATCCGAATCCGTTCAATCCGTCAACTTCGATTCAGTATGACATTCCTGCGAATTCATTCGTGAAGCTGATAGTGTATGACATAACGGGAAAAGAAGTAACCACTCTGATAAACGAAACCATGCCGGCAGGTAAATATGAAGCCGTATGGAACGGAAAAGAATTTGCAAGCGGAGTTTACTTCGCGAGATTAGAAGCGGGTTCTTACAAACACATCATCAAAATGCTGATGGTTAAATGACGATAGTCAGTTAACCGAAGTCCCGCATAGCAAAGTGTATCTGCCTGTTGCAGACATGTCGGGATTCACGGTGAAATAGATATAGTGTTTTTACAATTTTAGAGGCTGTCCTATAAGGACAGCCTCTTTTAAATATTTTACGTAAGAAAAGAATTTGATTTTTGTAAGTATTATATATATATTCGCAAAGGTGTTGAGGGCTAAAACAATTTATCAATAAATTTTAAATAAAGCGTATGTATTAATTTACTTTTTCGGGATTTATAAAATCGATTTTATTTCCAATTACCAATCTAATAATAGCAATTTATTTTTTAACCCTTTAAAAAATTTATATGAAAAAACTTACTGTTCTACTCATCGGATTCGCTGCCATTGTCACCATGCTGACTTACGGTTTCGATTTTCCGTTTACTGAAAATTCAACAGGGCTCAATTTTGTACAGATGCGTAGCCCTTCACCTCTTAACATTCAGGGCACGCCTGCTACGTTATTTGAAGGTTTTGAGGGCGGAACGATTCCCGCCGGATGGACTGCAACTGCCGTAGTAGGAACTGTTAATTGGGGAGTCACAGCGACAGGGTCCTATCCTACGTGTGTTCCTCATACGGGTACCTATATGGCCTGGTACAACAGCTTCAGTTCATCGGCAGGTAATTATGCAACTCTTGTTACCCCAGCTTTGAATAATTCGGGCATGGGTGTAGGCGATACCTCAAAGGTGAGTTTCTGGATGTATCAGGATCCCGCTTATACAACAAATTATGACAGCGTAGGTGTATGGGTAAATACAAGTCCCTCACTAACTGGAGCAACACCACTGGGAAATATCTTGAGATACAATTCGGTTGCCGGCTGGAGTAATTTCTCTTATAATCTGCCTCAAAGCTTTAACGGTGCAACGAATTATGTGATTTTTAAAGCATACAGTGCTTACGGCAATAATATGTTTGTTGATGATGTTTCTTTAAGATACTATCCCACTCCGATGGTTTACACTTCAAGCACAACAACAGGTAACACCGCTGGTGTTTCTACTAATACGCTTAATGCTCAGGTTATAGGAATTCAGGTTGTGATGTCCGGAGGGTCAAGTCCGATAAATTTAACACAATTGAATTTGAATACCAACGGGACAACAAGTCCGCCGACCGATATTGCAAATGCTAAGATATTTTATACAGGATTGAGTTCTGCTTTTGCAACTACGGCGCAATTTGGGTCTGCTGTAGCTTCTCCTAACGGTGCATTTTCAGTTTCGGGAACTCAGGCATTGTCCGAAGGAATAAATTATTTCTGGCTGACATACGATGTTCCTTCGGGAGCGACAGTTGGAAATTTTATTGATGCTGAGTGTAATTCAATTGTTGGTAGCGGTACGATGGGTACGAAAATACCTACGGTTATAGCTCCTCCGGGAAGCCGAAAAATAGATTTCAGAGCATATCTGTCCGAATCTTTTGACGGTACTACATTCCCGCCTGCAGGATGGGATACTACAATAGTAATGGGTACATCTACTATTCAGTGGCAGAGGTCAACAGCCGGCAGTAGTCCTACCTGCGCGCCTCATAGCGGAGCAGGAATGGCTTTTTATAATTGCTATAGCATATCTGCCGGAAATGCTGCAACTTTAATTACTCCTCCGGTTACTTTTACGGGTGCGGGTACTAATCAGGTATTCGTGACATTCTGGATGTACGGAGATCCGGCATATTCTACCAATTACGACAGTGTGGGTGTATGGATAAATACAACCCCGGATTTATCGGGAGCTCCCAGGTCTCTTGGTAATGTATGGCGGTATAATCCGATAGCTAACTGGTATTATTTTTCTTTCCCGGTTCCGGTAAGCTATAACGCATCAACGAATTATATAATATTCAGGGGGCAGAGTTATTATGGAAACAATATATTTGTTGATGATGTGAATATAGGTCTCCCTGCTAATATGACATTTTCATCAATCACAACATCCCAGAATACTGCAAGTGTAGTTCGTGGATCGACAAATAATCAGGTTATAGGTATAAATCTGGCTGCTTTAGGTCAGGGTAATCCGCTGACAGTATCTAAATTCTATTTGAACACAACAGGTACAACTAATCCTGCCGTTGATATCGCTAACGGAAAAGTATTCTTCACAGGAACCAATCCTGTTTTCTCGGGCGGCACTCAGTTCGGAACCATAGTTCCTTCGCCAAACGGTGTATTTTCAATCACAGGAACGGCAACATTAGCCAACGGGAATAATTACTTTTGGGTAACGTATGACGTTCCTTCAGGTGCGATATTTAATGATTATATAGACGCCGGATGTGATTCGGTTGTCGGAAGCTGGGGAACGGCAACTCCTGTTTCACCGTCTCCTCCTGGCGGACGGCAGATACTCGGTCCGTTATCAGGTAACTATACTGTCGGAAATGGAATGACATATCCGAGTTTCACTTCTGCAATAAATGAGTTAACAGCACGAGGTGTCGCCGGTCCTGTTACATTCCTCGTTAAACCCGGAATTTATGGAACTGACGCAGGAACAGAACCCGATAGCACATTCACAGTGGCAACCGGTAATGTATCGGGTGTGAGTGCAACTAATACTGTTACTTTTAAAAAGAAATCAGATGAAATTGGGAATGTCTGGGTCGAAAGACGCGGAACATCTGCAGCGACTGATTATGTAATCGGTCTTTCAGGCGCAAAATATACAACATTTGATTCTATAAACGTCAGACAAAAAGATACTACAACAGCATTTAATATGCTCGAATGGGGTTATTATATCACAAATCCGACTGTTACATCAGGCAGTCAATACAATACTATAATAAATTGTCAGATATATCTTAAAGGAAGCAATTCAAGTACCTGCGGTATCTGGCAGTATTATACTGCTACCCCTGCACTTGCAAGCGGGTCTAATTCAAACAATGTTTATGCAAATAATACGATTGTTAATGCATATAAAGGTGTTGAATTATACGGGTATGGTGCACCGTCTCCTTATAATTTATGTGATTTGAATAACCAGATAATCGGAAATACTATTACCGGATTAGGTTCAGGAGGTTTGCTGTCTTCTGTTTATGGTATCTATACTTACTATCAGGGTAATGGTTTTAAAATATTGAATAATACTATCAGATCTGCTCCCAACCACGCTTATACTTTCTATGGAATTTATCCTTACTATGGTTACGATGCAAATGTTGATATAAACGGCAATACTATCAACATTAATTACAATGCAAATTACTCTTGTTACGGCATTTATGCGAATTATGTCGGTGCACTTTCAGGTGCAACAGTAAATAACCGTGTAAACATTAATTATAATACTTTTAATATTTCTTTGGGTCCTCTTTTCACGAGCAGTGCATTTTATGGAATTTATGCTTACTACAACTATGCGGATACATTAAATATCATCGGCAATAAATTTGTTAATGATACAATCCCCGGTTCAAGTACGGCATATTTCATTTATCCGTATTATTGGGGTAATAATCTTAATGTATCTAATGATACAATCAGCGGTGTTTACAAAAATGGTACGGGTTCTCTTTATCCGATTTATTCATATTACTCAAATTTTAATAATGCTAAACAAAAAATTAATAATAACTATGTAAATAATCTGTTTGTTACGGCAGGGTCTATCTATGGAATATACTCATCCCCTGCAACCACTACAACATCGTACATTAATAACAATGTTGTATCAAATTTTACAACAACCACTGGATCTTCGCTTTATGGTATATATAGTACGAATTCAGTTACCGGTTACATTTACGGTAATAAGATTAATAATCTGAAGAATTCATATTCCTCAGGTACTGTTTATGGTGTAAATGCGGCAGGCGGAACAAATAGTTATTATTATAATAATTTTATTTCTAATTTGCGTGCCCCGGCATCGGCATCAAACCCTGCGACGGTAGGTTTTTATGTGAGTGCAGGAACTTACAACGGAATTTTTAATAATAGTATATATATGGCAGATACCAGTTCAAGTACTTCTTATGGAAGTGCGGGTATTTACTTATATAATTCTTATCCGATAGATTTAAGAAATAATAATATAACTAATATATCTAAACCGGGAAATTCAGCTTTTGCAAATAAAACAGTTGGTATTAAGTTGTACGCTTCAGGTTATCTGACAAATCTGCTTAGTACTTCGAACTACAATAATATTTATGTCGGTTCAACGGCTGATACCGGAAGAGCAATATATTTTGATGCTTCAAACAGAGACTTTACCCTGTCTACATACAAAGCGCGGGTTTCTCCGAGAGAACAAAGTACAATCACTGAAAATCCGGCTTTTATAAATGCACCAGCAGGTGATTTACATATTAGTACTGTAACTCCTACATTATTATATAACACAGCGGCACTTATTTCAAGTCCGGTTAGTGTTACTACTGATATTGACAGCAATGCAAGAAGCAATCCATTCTGCGATATAGGAGCCAGTGAATTTGCAGGTACTTCAGCAACAGATATTATTCCTCCTTCGATAACCTATAATAATTTGGGGAATGGTTCCCCGTCCAACAGAAATTTCAGTAACGTAACAATAACAGACCCGAGCGGTGTTAATTCAACAACAAATCCGCCGCGTGTGTATTATAAGAAAACTACAAATGCAAATACTATAGCAGACAATACATCAGCCTCAAACGGTTGGAAATATAAAGCCGGAACTTTAAGCGGCTCGGTTTTCACCTTTACAATAGATTATTCAATTTTATTCGGAGGCTCTGTGACGGTAGGGGATTCTATTCAATATTTTGTCGTCGGACAGGATAATGCAGTAACCCCTAATGTCGGAATTAATGCGGGTACTTTTACAACTATTCCCGCAAGTGTGGCTTTAACAGCGGCTAATTTCCCATTGCTCGGAACAATCAATAAATATGCAATTATCTCAGGGGGCTTAGCTAATACTGTTAATGTCGGAACAGGTCAGACTTATACAACCCTGACCGGTGCAGGCGGTCTGTTTGCCGCTATCAACTCAGGTGTATTAACCGGAAATGTAAATGCAGTTATTACGAGTGATTTAACAGAACCCGGTACAAATCAATTGCAGCCGTGGGCTGAGCAGACTACTCCGCAAAACTTCACTATTTCAATCAGACCTGACGGGACAACAGTCAGAAATATTTTCGGCTGGGTTTCTAATGCGATGATCAGGCTGTATGGTGTAAATAATGTTACAATTGATGGCAGTTTCGGAGGCAGTGGAAGGTATCTGAGATTTAATAACAGGACAGTCAGCTCTTACCCGACTATTCAGTTATCAAACGGATGCGTTGGCGATACTATTAAAAACTGTGTTATTGAAGGAAATAACACAAGTTCTTCCAGCGGTGTTGTTTTAATCGGTACTGCATATACAACCGTTCCACAGCAGGCAAATAATTATAACACAATTTCAGGAAATTTAATTAGCAGCAGAAGCGATTCATTGATTGCAACTGTGCCCGCAGTAGGTATTTGTAACTATGGTTCAGCCGCACCGCTTCCGTTAAACAGCTATAATAATATTTTAAATAATGAAATAAAGAATTTCTCATATTACGGTATTAATCTCTCAGCAACAGGTTCAGGCGACGGATGGGTTGTTAAGAATAATAGCTTATATTACAAACAGGATGCTTTTACGCCTGCTTATACCGGTGTAACGATGTACGGTATGTATATCATGCCCGGTGTATATGGAAGCGGTTATACGATTGACAGTAACTATGTGGGTGGTTCTCAGGTCCTGGCAGGTGGTAATTATATGGATATAAAAGGATTGTTTAATGGAATTTATGCTTCAATTGGTTATAATTCTGTTTCTACAATCCGCGGCAACGTGCTGAAAAATATCAGGTCAACCTATCTTACTGCAAATTCTACAACATTCTATGGACTTGCCGGTGTGGGAGGTTGGATGAACATTACGGGTAATACCGTAGGTAGTTCCGATACTGCGCAAAGATTACAAATGAATGGTTCATTCAGAGGTATTCAGGCGTCATCATCATTTTTTGCCGGTCCTGCGGTACTTAATTGTACATACAACACGGTTAATAATATATGGACACGCCCGGATTCCACAATAGCAACCCTTACACTTGCTTTAAATAGATACGGAATAGTTTTGGGCGGATATCTGGCGGCTGAATGCTCAAACAATACTGTTTCAAATATTCTGAACTGGCAAAGTCCCGGCGCTACTGCATACAATGTCTTTACAATGGGTATTTTGCCTAATGCCTATAATGTTACTAATGTAAAGAATAACACAATTTACAATATTGGTAATATGGTTACGACAGCACCTACAGGCGCAGGCAGAATATTAGTTTACGGAATACAGCCGATTGCGATGGGTGATAATTCCGTATTTTCCGGAAATAAAATTTCACATATTTATTCTAATACAACCGGAGGATACGGCGACCTTGTAATGGGTATCTATAATGCCGCATCTTATTACGGTTCTACTGTAACACTTGCAAACAACCAGGTTACAATTCTGGATAACAGCGGAGCATATTCTAACGTAATGGGTATCATTGACGTTAGCGGCAGTTATGGAGGAGGAACTTGTAACTGGTATTATAACTCTGTTGTACTCGGCGGTACGTCCGCCTCCGGTAATCCTTATAATTCTTATGCTTATTATAAGAGTACTACTGTTGGAGTTGTTTGTATTTCAAATTTGCAGAATAACATTCTTTATAACTTTAGAACGGGCGGCAATTCAAATCACGTTTCAACCGGAACTTTTGCAGGAACAAAGGATTTGATGACTAATAAGTTCCCGTTCGCTTATGATGATGAAAATTTGGAACCGATAAAATATGGTAATCCAAAAGCAGGAAGTACACAGTTCACAAGCAATTACAATTTATTGGTTACGTCAAACCCAAGTATGATTGGCGACTGGTATGGTGTTTTAGGCAATATGAACTATTGGCAGACAAATTCCGGAACGGATGCAAATTCGTACTGGGATACAGTCGCAAATGCGCTGTCAACAGATTTGTTCAAAGCTCCTCTTACCGGTAACCTGAACATAGATTCTTCAAAATCAGCGTCAATACTCGTAGCCGACAGGGGAACACCAATTGCGGGTATAACAACAGACTTTAACGGATTTACAAGAAACGCAGCGACTCCGGATATCGGATCAAGCGAATTTACATACACGTTACCGCTCGCCTCAACGCTTTTGAGTCCGGAAAATAATTCGACGGGTCTTGAAAACGCCGTAAGATTAGTCTGGACAAAGTCTATGTTCGCAGCATCTTACAGACTGCAGATAGCAACTGATACTACATCAGGAACTTTTGTAGTCAATACAAATGTTACTGATACAACATATTCGTTCCTTGCATCAAATCTTAAATATTACTGGAGAGTTAATCCGGTTTATGCGCAGTACGGCAACGGACCGTTCTCATCGGTCTTTAATTTCAGTACACTCGGAACACCGACAAGGGTTACACTCGTGGCACCGGTTAACGGAGCAGTTGACCTTCCGGTTACAATAAGATTTATTTGGAATAAAGCTTATGACGGAACTCCCGCGCCTAACAGACTTAATTCAGTCGGACCGATTGACATATCATCATATTTTACTTCAAACTTTAATAAAACAGCTAAGACAAAGACAGGCAATGAAAAGTTCTTAACGGGAGATAATATCAGGGCTGTCGGTAATTATTTAATTAGAATTTCAGGCGATACAACGGCGGCGCCTATATATTCTGATTCAACGCTGACTGACACTACAACAGTCCTGACAGGCTTCCCGGCAAACCAGAAATTCTTCTGGAATGTCAGCGCGAAGAATGAATTCGGATGGGGAGCAACAAGCGTATGGTTCACAGCGACAACTATACCGATGCCGGGTATCCCCGTGGCAGTATCGCCTCCATATGATACAACGGGTATGTCAACAACTCCAACCCTTGTATGGACACGTTCATTCAAGGCGGCAACATACACTGTGCAAATGTCAACCGACTCTCTCTTCGGTACGCTGTTATTCAGCGACTCGCTGAGGACCGATACGGTAAAAGCTGTTTCGGGACTTTTAAAATCCACAAAATATTACTGGAGGGTAGAAGCCGTAAACGGTGCGGGAATCAGCGACTGGGCAGGCTCCAGATTTACAACGGCAAGTACGCCTACGCCTGTAACTCTTGTTTCGCCTGATAACGTCATTAACCAGCCTGTCGGAGCAACGGTGTTCCAGTGGCGTAAACTGATTATACCAAATCTTGCGGGTTACTGGCTTGAAGCAACTACGGATACGGTTTCTGGAACACCGTCTATGATAGACTCGACATTCGGAGCAACTGATACATCCGCAACCAAGGGTGGTTTCGCTTACTTCACAAACTACTACTGGAGAGTGAAAGCAAGGAACGACTTCGGATGGGGTGACTATAGTCTGTATTTCAACTTCCAGACAGAACTCGGACCACCGAACCTTGTATATCCTGCAAACAATGCGCTCGGAATCGTACCAACGGTAACACTCGACTGGGACAATGCTCCGGGTGCGGTAACATACAGGATGCAGTTATCTGCAGATTCGACATTCACAACAACAATGATAAATGTCTCCGGCTTGCCGACATCCCTATATACTGTACCGTCAGGAGTTCTTAGCATTCTTACGAACTATTTCTGGAGAGTTAATTCCACGAATGCTCAGGGAACCAGTATTTACTCTTCTGTATTCAAGTTCCGCACAATGGGTCAGCCGCTGAGCGTTAACCTCGTAGCACCGGCAAATAATGCTGTCAACATAGCGGCACTTAATACAGTATTTAACTGGAACAAAGGAGTTGATCAGACATTCGGAATATTTGGAAATAAAGGAAAGACACTCAGCAATACAGAAAAGACAGGCAATGACGGAAAGGAACTGAACTCGAACAATACAGGAAAGACAGGCAATGATTTAGGCATGAAGAACACTGGTAAAATAACAAACGGCACAGATGAAATTACAATGGTAACCAAATACTGGTTTGAACTCGTTACGGATACTGTAGCGATGGCAGGCTTAGTACAGGATACGACACTTACCGATACAACAAAGACACTCACAAGTCTCGGCAATATGACGGACTATTACTTCCGCGTAAAAGGCAAGAACGAAATCGGCTGGGGCAGTTTCAGCGCCTGGAATAAATTCACGACAACAGTCGCCTTGCCGACATTATTACTACCGGCAAATACTTCGACTGACGTAACACTATCTCCGTTGCTTGACTGGAGTGACGTATCAACAGCAACGAGTTATGACCTGCAGGTGTCAACAGATGCGGGATTCGCGACTTTGCTGTATGACCTTAACGGACTGCCAATATCGGAGTATGCTATTCCGGTACCGCTTAATGTATTCACAAATTACTACTGGAGAGTTAGGGCAACCAACGCAAACGGAACATCACCGTATTATTCGGCTTCGTTTACGTTCAGGACAGTTCCGACTGCTCCTCTGGCGCCGGCACTGCTCATACCATTGAACGGCTCGACGGGATTAACACTGCCTGTTGCACTGCAATGGTCGAAAGTAAACGACGCATACACATACAGATTACAGGTAGCCACGGACGCAGGGTTCACGGCGCTTGTATTCAACGACTCAACAATAACGGATACATCTAAAGTAATACCGGGTCTCCAGCCTGTAACGACATATTACTGGAGAGTAAAATCGAAGAACACAGCGGGTACGAGCGCATACTCGGATACGTGGAACTTCCGCGCACTCGGAGTACCGAATCCCGTAACACTGCTTAATCCGCTCAACGGAGCGATTGACCAGCCGACGGCGATATTGTTTATCTGGAGTACGGCTGTAGAGCCGGTAGCCAGACCACTCGGCGGAAAAATTGGCACAGACGGCGGAAAACAAAGCACAGACGATCCGCTCACAATAAGCAAATACTACTTCGAGCTGACACGCGATACAGTAACATTCGTTGGTATCTATCGTGACTCAACAACCACCGACACGACACTTAACGTCGGCGGACTGCTAACAAACCGTGATTACTTCTGGAGAGTAAAAGCCCAGAACCAGACCGGTAACGGTTCATTCACAGGATGGAGCAGATTCAAGACAATAGTCGCAAACCCGATAGTACCTGTACTGGTACTGCCGGCAAACAACGCTGTAAATCAGCTTACAACGGTGATATTCCAGTGGAGAAAGGTTAATGACAATGTTGACCTTCAGCTCGGCAATAAAACGAATAAATCCGGAACGGATAATCCGGTGGGCAATAAAACTACTAACTCAGGCACGGATGAAATAACAGCGATAAGCAAATATTACTTTGAGCTTACACCCGATACGGTAACATTCGCAGGAATCTACCGCGACTCGACAGTTGCAGGACCATCAGATACAACTCTGACACGCGCCGGACTGATAAACAATACGGCATACTTCTGGAGAGTCAGAGCG
>JAPLFI010000133.1 GCA_026390755.1 Ignavibacteriota bacterium | reverse complement strand
GGGTCCGGCAGACCATTTTTTTGAGGCCAGTGCATCATCCGTAGCGGTCGGAAAACTTAAAACAGGTCCTATACCCCATATAACCGAACCAGAGTTTGCCGGTGAAAAGAACAGGCTTAAATTTATATCGCTCAGACCGGTGATAGATTCGTTTTCACCGATGGGCTTCGTAATTACCGGTATTATTGTTCTTGTAATTAAATTCACGCTCTTGCCGAGGCTGAAAGGAATAACAGGCTGGAAGTTAAGTGTATTCATTGTCCGGTTATAGTCTCCAATTCCGAAATCAATGTTATTCAGGAATGGTATGCTTATAATTTTTGCAATGGGATTTTGAATTGCTTTCTCCATGTCAACCTTATTTTTATCCTGTGCCGGTGCAAAAACCGTGAAAGATATGTAAATTACAGATAGAATTGAAAAAAATAAATGTTTTGTTTTCATATACGTTTTAAGTTTATATAATAAGATACATTATCAAAATTTTAAATGACCTTAAGTCCTTTTTCATTGCTGATTTCTTTTTTACCGGTTCTTGATTTTTCTATTTCCTCAAGGCCCTGCGATCCCGTCACTTTATTTATTTCAACTTGTATCGGTTTGCCGAGAAGATTCTGAATGCCCAGCAGGGCGCTGAAGTTAAGTGTTTTCCAGTGTTTCTCTAAAAGAACTCTCGACTTCCAGGATTCAATCATTATCAGTTCATTTTCATCATCAAGACTCTTTAAAATAAGATTATCTATGCACCCTTCCTCTTTCCGCACTTCCTGTGAAATATTCCTGACAGCATTTAAAAGTTCATTTCTGTTTTTCGGGTCCATCAGCATTTTAAACCTGACTATTATCATAATTTTATTTATTAAAGTTATTCCTCAATTCCGCAAATTATATGCCGGATTATTTTTCATTCACGTTTACGTTTTATTCATCTTCCATCTTAGTTTCAAGCAGATAATTCTGCGCAAGCGAGAGCATCCCTCCCGATACGTTTTTTGCTTTGAATCCGTTCTGAAGCAGTATACGCGTGGCATAATATGCGCGCCCCCCCGAACGGCAGATGACATTTATCTCTTTATCGCGCGGTAATTCTTCAAGCCGTGCGCGGAGCTGTCCCAGCGGTATATTAACCGCTCCCGGCACATTCTCAACGGATAGTTCCATGGGCTCGCGAACATCGAGAATGTATCCCGATTTAGCTGTATCCCAGTGACTTATAGGCATATCGTTCCTGAGTACATCGGCTGCGACCATCCCCGCAAAATTGACCGGGTCTTTCGCGCTTCCGAACTGCGGCGCATAGCAAAGCTCGGATTCTTCAAGGTCGTATATCGTAGCACCCATCTGGAGCATCCCTGCCAGTACGCTTATGCGCTTATCAACACCGTCCCTGCCGAGTGCCTGCGCTCCGAGGAGACGTCCGTCGGATTTACGGAAAATAATCTTCATCGCTATAGGTTTTGCGCCCGGGTAATACCCGGCGTGAGAATTCGGATAAATGTAAACCTTTTCATAATCCGTATCGCCTGTGCGCTTCAGCATTTTCTCGCTGACGCCCGTCCATGCCGCAGCCGCTCCGAACAGCCCTATAATTGCGGTTCCCTGTGTGCCGCGGTAACGCGAATCACGCCCCGCTATAACATCCGCCGCAATGCGTCCCTGGCGGTTTGCCGGACCCGCCAGAGCGACGAGGCTCCACTGCCCTGTAACAAAATCCTTAACTTCAACTGCGTCACCGACCGCAAATATATCCGGATTGCTCGTGCGCATATGCTCGTCCGTGCGGATGCCCCCGAGTTCACCGATTTCCAGTCCGGCTGTTTTTGCCAGCGCAGTATCCGGACGAACTCCGATTGCGAGAATCACAACGTCGGCAATATATTTTTTTCCTGAATCTGTCTGAATTTCTATTGCTCCGTTTTCTGCCTGTTTAAATCCAGCCGCCCCGTCATTAAGAGCAAATTTCACGCCATGTTTCTGAAGCAGGGACTCTACAACACGCGCATTTTCCCTGTCAAGCGGAGCCAGCACCTGGTCGCCGCGCTGAAGAAGTGTAACTTCAAATCCCCTGTGAATCAGGTTTTCCGCCATTTCCAGCCCGATGAATCCTCCGCCGACAACCACTGCCCTCGTTTTTGGTCTCATTGCCTGAAATCCGGAATATTTATAAATGCCGGCGAGGAACGGATTACCTTTTTCAACCCATTCACGAATCTGCCTGACGTCGGGTACCGTCCTCACATGAAAAATACCGGGGAGGTCAATGCCGGGTAAATTCGGGTGGAATGAAACAGCCCCCGGAGAAAGTACAAGTTTATCATACGAATGAATTGTTACTTCTCCTGATTTAACATCCTTCAGCTTCACTTGCTTTTCTTCCGGCAATATCTCAATTGCCTCGCAGTTTGTGCGTACTTCAATATTAAAAATGGCACGAAAAACCTGTTCGTTCGATACAAGCAGGCTCGATTCTTTTTCAATAACGCCGCCTACATGATACGGCAGTCCGCAGTTCGCGTACGAAACATACGGTCCTTTTTCGACCATGAGGATTTCTGCTTTTTCGTCTAATCTTCTCAGGCGCGCCGCGCAGGACGCTCCGCCGGCAACTCCGCCGATAATTATTACT
>JAPLFI010000564.1 GCA_026390755.1 Ignavibacteriota bacterium | reverse complement strand
TCAAAAGAAGAAATGCAGAGCCTGAACGAAGAGCTTCAGACGGTTAATATCGAACTGCAGAACAAGATAAGTGATTATGTACGGGCAAACGACGACATGAAAAACCTGCTTAACAGTACGGAGATTGCCACGCTTTTCCTTGATAAGGATTTGAACATACGCAGGTTCACGGATTCGATTACCAAAATATTTAAACTGCGTAACGCGGATATCGGCAGGCCTTTTACCGACCTTGTAACCGATTTGCAGTATCCCGAAATTGACAACCATGCACGGCAGGTAATAAAAACACTGACATCTATAGAAACCACAATCAGAACAAAAGACGGAAGATGGTTTACCGTCAGGATTATGCCCTACCGCACTGTTGACGACCGCATAGACGGATTAGTTATTACATTTTTAGATATTACAATCGCCAAAAAACTTGAAATAGAAGTAAAAACAGCAAATGACGTGATAAGTATTTCGGAAATCCGCTATCGCCGGCTCTTTGAATCATCGAAAGACGGGATACTTCTGCTCGATGCAGAAACAGGAAAGATTGCGGATGTGAATCCATTTTTGATAGAGTTGCTGGGCTATTCACGGGATCAATTCGTTGAAAAAGCAATCTGGGAAATTGGATTCTTTAAAGACATAGTTGCTAATAAAGACAAATTTTCAGAATTACAGCAGAAGGAATATGTCCGTTATGAAAATTTGCCTCTTGAAACGGCTGACGGGCGAAAGATAAATGTTGAGTTCATCAGCAATTTGTATTCAGCAAATAATATTAAAGTAATCCAATGCCAAATTCGGGTTAGTCAATAGGCATTTTTAAGTATTAAGTGTGATCCCGAAACGAGTTCGGGATGACAAAAGAATTAAAGAACAAGAGCAAAAGAAGTTACACAGAGGTCACAGAGAAGACGGAGTTGCACAGAGAAGAGCTTTTTGAGAATAAGAGCAAGAGCAAAAGAAGTTACACAGAGGTCACAGACCTGCCTGCAGCAGGCAGGGGAAGCACAGAGTTTCACTGAGAAAGAACTTTTGAGAATAAGAGCAAGAGCAAAAGAGCTAAGAACAGTGTTAAGTGACTCAAGTGTTAAGGGATTAAGTGTTAAGTGTTAAGTGTTAAGTGTTAAGCAGAAGAGAATACTTAAAAATATGAAAAAAGATAACAAAACAGAAGCCGCGGCAATACTTCGTGGAAGGGCCGAAGAGTTACTGAAAATGAAATTGTCAAAAACAGAATCACAACTTTCGGAAACAGAAATACAGAATCGGTTAAAGGCAGGAGCACAGATTTCGGAAACTGATATACTGAGACTCGTTCACGAACTTGAGGTGCACCGGATAGAACTGAGATTAGAAAACGAAGAACTCCGGCTGGCAATGGAGCAAGCCGAAACTTCAAGCAAAAAATATACTGAATTATACGATTTTGCACCGTCGGGGTATTTTTCACTTTCCCAAGAGGGTGAAATCATTGAGTTAAACCTCAGCGGGGCAAAAATGCTTGGACAAGAGCGATTGCATTTAAGAAACAGCAGATTTGGCTTTTTTCTTAGCGAAGATACGCGGCAGGTTTTCAATGACTTTTTACAGAAAGTTTTTGAAAACAACAC
>JAPLFI010000095.1 GCA_026390755.1 Ignavibacteriota bacterium | reverse complement strand
TATATGAAATTCAAGAAATTATATTCCGTAAAAGTTCTGCTATTTCGCTTCGGTTAATTTATGTTTCTGTAATCTCTTAACATCAGCTTCCATTCTTTTATTGTTGTAAACGTCAAGCAGTTTAAACACTTTATCAAAATCGACAGACAGAATATTATCAAAATAATAATCCTTGTTCAGATAAAGCACGTCCAGCAAAGCCCTTTCTCTTGTTGCAATCATAATATCATCTTTATTTATGATTCCGGCATCATTAAGTAAAACCGAATCCTTAAGCTTTTTAAAAGTAAATTCATTCCCGTCGCAGTTAATTATTTTTGTCTGGTATGATGCAAGAAAAACGGAGTTATATTTCTGAAAAATAACCCCTTCCATTCCGAGAACAGTTTCAAATGAAATATATGAAGGCTTGAAAATTTTCGTGGCGAGTTCAAAAACATCATAATCCTTATCTTTAGAATAAATCCCGTTCCTGATTTGGTACAACTGATTATTTTTCACGTAATAGTGCACTCTTGATAATGCGGTCTGAACCGGCACATCATTCCAGAGCATAGTCAGTTCTCTGAACGTGAACACGGTTTTTCTGCTCCGCAAAAGTTTATTTAACAAACCCATTTTTTGCCATATATAAGTTATATATAAGAAATATTCTTATATATAACTTATATTACACAATTATCAAAGTCAACGCAGTAAATAAGTAAGGCATATAAAATAATATTTATTAAATATCCATGTTAGTATTTGCTTATTACAAACATATTTTTAAATCCAGGATTATCAAAAAACGAAAAAGTGTATCAATTTTGTTCAGATTTGTTCATTTTCACAGGTGTTAACATCTGATTTATCAACACTTGCGGCACTGTAGAAATATTCAGCACTTTTTCGTTCGAGAGAGCAAAGACACACCCAGCACAAGCTTTAGTTCGTGTTATTCGATCTAATTCGTCTTAATTCGTGTCATAATAATTGATGCTGAGTAGTTACGATTATTAATAAAAAACAGAAATTAAGTAAATTAATTATTGAGTATCCTCTAAGTATATTAAAAAAATACGAAGAAATATTCATTCTTGCTAAATCCGAAAAACATTTCCGAATTGCTTTCAGCGGCGAGCATCGTAATATTGTTCAAAAAATTTTCTCATCGAGGAAGAAATATAAAATATGCCAGTACGAAGGATGCACTAATACGGAAACTGAAGCTGCCCATATTCACAAAGAAAGAAGCGAAATATTTTTAAAAAGTGCTTCAAAACATAAAGCAAAACACAAAAATGGTTTTTATTTGTTTGACGTTAAAATGACTATTAAAGATTTTATAACCGAACATACTACAAAAAAAAGCACTGCTTTGCTTTGCAAAAACCATCACCAGCAACTTGATAAAACAAAAGTAAATAAAAGATTATTCGGTAAATTTATGCGAAATATTAATTTCTAAAATATTTATATTATTTATTTTTAATATAATTTACTATAAATTCTAACCCCATTAGAACAATTCCACGCTTTATTTTACCATTTTATACTTATGAATGTAAAAAATAATAATATTGTAAAATTTAAAATAAAAGGAGTAGTGTATGTTTCCTGAGTATTGTAACGAACATCCCGCAGTTGACGTTTTCGGATTTAACGGATTTGAAACCATTCCTGCATACAGGAAGATGGATGTAACGGATTCAGACGGTCTGAAGCAGGTTTCCGTCAAAATCAGAAGGCTGGGCGAGAATTCATGCGGTTTCATCGAAAACGGGAAGATTAATTTCCATACCTGTGATGAAGATGCCTATTTCATCAATATGGATAATGAATTTGTTTACGCTTATTTTAAGGATAAGATATATCACGATTACATGCCGGTATTGATGATTCTTGATTTCTTAAAATATAAGTCTCGTAAACTGATGCTGGTTTATGAAGATACTTTTTTTGTCATTGAAAAAACCGATGATACATATAAAATCTGCGAAAAACTGGATGTGATATATTCATCTGGTTCTTTCCTGCGCGAGGTTTTTATAAGATCCATAAGCGAAGACAATTATGAAAATATTTTCCATAAACTGCTTGAAATTTACAGTATGAGATATCTGGACAGGGATATTCGCAATTATAAACTTTTTGATGTTTTATTAAAGGTGCTGAAACTCGAGATTCAGTAATATTTCGTAACTATACAGTATCAAAATAAATAGCCACAGATTCACAGATTTAGCTAATGAAATATTCAAAAATAATAAAAAAGAAAGTTATCAAATTA
>JAPLFI010000538.1:1694-2434 GCA_026390755.1 Ignavibacteriota bacterium | reverse complement strand
CGGAAATAATATTTTTGCAGGAACTTTATCAAACGGCCTCTTTCTTTCTACCAATAATGGTACAAACTGGACTCAAACTGCTTTAAATAATCATCAAGTCATGTCCCTTGCCGTCAGCGGAAATAATATTTTTGCAGGAACTTTATCAAACGGTGTTTATCTTTCTACCAATAATGGCACGAACTGGTCACAAACATCCCTGAATAATAAAAATGTAAAATCACTATCCGTGAGCGGAAACAATGTTTTCTCAGGAACCGATTCTAACGGTGTTTATTTTTCTGCAAATAACGGAACAAACTGGATACAAAAAAATCAGGGATTCAACGGTATTACATCGGTTTATGCCTTATTAATTGCAAACAATTATATATTAGCAGGAACTTACCAACAATCTGTCTGGCTGCGTTTATACTCGGAGGCAATAGGTATAAATAAAATCACTGAAAATGTTCCATCTAAGTATTCACTATCGCAAAACTATCCAAACCCGTTTAACCCGACTACGAACATAAAATTCAATGTTGCAAAATTAAGCGATGTAAAAATTGTTGTGTACGACATTATGGGTCGTGAAGTTCAAACATTAGTAAACGAATCACTACAACCCGGCATTTACGAGGTATCATTCGATGGTTCGAAATTAACAAGCGGGGTTTATTTCTATAGATTAATTTCGGATAACTTCACCGATACTAAGCGCATGTTACTCGTAAAATAACGACAACTGTTGTCAAGGT
>JAPLFI010000538.1:0-1562 GCA_026390755.1 Ignavibacteriota bacterium | reverse complement strand
GTTTAGAGTAAAATAAACGGTATAATATACTAAACAATAATAATATTATGCCAAAAATAGAAATTCAAATCCCCCACGTACTAACCCAGTCCGAGGCTCTAACCCGGGTTCAGAAATGCCTGCCGGAACTGGCAGCCCAGAACACCGATCGCATAAGTCAGGTAGTCGAAACCTGGTCTGGTAATACCGGAACTTTTCAATTCAATGCGTCAGGTTTTCTAATCACCGGCAGTGTGGACGTATGCGAATCTTTTGTCCTGATAAAAGGCAATCTGCCGCTTATGGCTTTGCCTTTCAAAGGACAGATTGAATCAACGATTAAACAGAAGGCGGAAGCACTATTGGGTGGGAAATGAGTGGGTGACCACTCATTTTTTGTTGGGTAGAGAATAATATTAGCAGATTTATATACCCATTTATCGTAAAATAGTAAGTTTCATTTTTTTTGAGAAACTGTTATGTTCTCAGAAAGTTAGATTGCCGTCAAACAAATAATAATTTCAAATGGCTGAAATAAAAACGAAACTGGTTGAAATAAAAACAAAACCAACCTCTGCAAGCGTGGAAGATTTTATCAACAGCGTTAAGGATGAACAAAAGCGTAAAGATAGTTTTGTGCTTTTGGAAATGATGAAAAAAGCAACTGGGGAAGAGCCAATATTATGGAGCAACTCAGTCATCGGTTTTGGTAATAAAAGATACAAAAGCCCCGCCACTGGCAGGGAAGTTGACTGGCTCCGGATAGGTTTCTCTCCCCGTAAAGCTAGTTTATCGTTGTACCTTAGCGTAGGTATTAAGGAACATGCTGAGGCACTTAAAAAGCTCGGCAAGCATAAAACAAGTGTTGGCTGCCTTTACATAAATAAGTTGGAGGATATCAATATGAAAGTTCTGAAGGGAATGATAGAAGCATCATTAAAACGGAAGTAGAAAACTTTGTCAAAAAATAAAATTAACAAATTATGAATATTATACCTTTCAAAACAATTGACTGGACTTCGATTGAAAAAACTGAATACAAGGGAGAAACAGGAGTGGCGTACTGGCAGACAATTCAATTCGGCGGACTCAGAATACGCTTAGTTGAATATACAAATAGTTATTTGGCCGATCATTGGTGTCAAAAGGGACACATTGTCCATTGCTTAGAAGGAGAATTTATCACTGAACTGAGTACAGGCGAAAGAATTAAACATTCAAAAGGCGATACTTATGTTGTATCGGATGAACTTAGTTCTCATCGTTCGGTTTCCGCCAACGGAGCTAAATTACTTATTATAGATGGAGATTTTTTAAAAAATAAATAAATCAAAATAATATGGAAGCCAAAATAGAAGACGGCAAGCTGGTAATAGTAATTGATTTACAAGAACCAACTCCCAGTGCGTCCGGGAAAACATTAGTCGTAGCAACTACACACGGCAACGTAGTCACAGAATGTGTTGTTAACGGAAAACCTGTGGTAATTGGGTTGAATGCTTATATAAAGAAATAAGGCTTTTATGGAAAGCTGAAAGCAATGTAGTGATACAACTGTAACGCTTCAGATGGAAATGGACAAT
>JAPLFI010000230.1 GCA_026390755.1 Ignavibacteriota bacterium | reverse complement strand
GTAACGGGAATTCCCGAGGGCAGGGCGGAGGCAAGAATTTTTATCTCCTTTTTATAAATAACTGTATAAGAATTAACGGTCGAGTTCACAGTGATATTATGAGAAGTATCTCCTGCGTCGCTCCAGTTAACAAAGACGTATCTTGTATTCCCGAATACCTGCGGCGAAACTGCCTGAATCGTCTGTGCAGAACCTAAGCTCCAGTCGAAAATTTTACTGTTAGTATACTGAACATTATTTACACTAAACGTAAGTGTTGGATTATTAGAGTTTACATTCACGTAGTTTCTTCCGACAAGATAATCGAGCGCTATCTTGTGATATTTACCTGCTCCGTTTGTGCCGGTGACAACAATTTTGTACGTGCCAACAGATACAGCGGCAGTTGAATTTACCTGGACTGCGAGAGAATCCGGGAAATTATTCATTATATTTCCCGATGGGAATGATACTGTTATTCCGGATGTCGGCGGCTGAACTTCTGCCGTGAAAGTGACGGGTGAATTATATCCCGCGGCTACGTAGGGCACTTTAACTCTGTAGTTTTTAACTGATGCTTGTCCCTGCGGTACCGAGAAAAATCCCGTATTGGAAATAAGGGAGAAATTAGAAATTCGTTTCGCAACGCCGAGGACTTCTTTTGTAGAGCCGGTTTGAATGTAAGCTACAGTCCTCATTTCAGAAGCAACCCAGACGGGATTCATTTTATATCTGTGTTCAAATGTCTGGAGTGAGCCCGGAGTGAGAGTTATAGGTGTGCCGCTTGCATTCGGCAGCATTTTTCTCATAACCCAGTTGAAATCTTTTTCCCCGTTCGGTCCGGGAGGAGAGGCATAATGAACTGCGTTTTCATAAACACCAATAAGAAGAGTTGCTGTCGGATTACTCAGCATAGTTTCACAGTAAACTGATATCCTTGTAAGCACACTGTCGCCGTAAAGACTGTCACGAACGATAATTGTAACAGGGCTGAGAATATCCTTTCTGCTGTCATAATATCCCTGTAACAGCGCCTGTGAATAAGGCGAGTAAACCGTAATCAGTCCGTCGAACTGAGACTGCGGAATTGAATTTATACCATAGTAACTCCTCCTTGCATCATTCTCCGAAGAATTATGCAGATACATAGGGTCGTTACCCGGTGAGGGCCAGCTCATGTGGAATCCGATAGCGGCAATCCTGTCGGGGTCTGTGCCGTTCACAAAAGCCGTTAAATAGGGGTTATTCGAAGCGCACGGAGCGCAGGTTGAACTTGTAAAAAATTCGATAATCATCATCCTGTCGCCCGCATTGAGCTTAATCGTAAGTGTAAGAACAGAGAAGATGATGACTAAAAAAGTAAGTGTTTTTTTCATGATTTTTTTTATTTAAAAATTTGTGCTGATATTTTATTTAATAATTACTTAATTGAAAATGGAACATAAATATTATTATATTAGTATACAGGTAAGATGCTTAAATCGTTTAAATATTACAATTTACTTTTTTTGCTCACTGTATTTATTTCAAGTGCAGGAGCGCAGACATACCGGGCGCCGGGATTCAGTTTATCATTTGGTGTAACGGTGGGGTCATATTCGGGAGCTGATTTCGGAAGCACTTATGCTATGAGGTTTTTCCCGCCAAATAATTACGATTACGGGAGTAATTACTATAACAACAGTTACTATAACAACGGCTATTATAACAACAACTACAACAATAATCCAAACTTTTTCTATAATCCGATTGTATTCGATCTTGGCGGCGAGATTAACGTAAACGAATTTTTGTCAATCGGAATTGAAACATCCTTCTTATGGCATACTGCCGGATATCCGGGCAGGGGATACACATCGGGAAATCTCTCCGGAAACAGGTATTATGTTGACAGGTGGGATAATGCAATGCTTTATGCGGTGCCGATATTCCTGAACCTGAAAATATTTCCGTTCGGACAACGATATTCGCCTGTTTATTTCAGCGCCGGATACGGCGAGCAATACACAAATGAAAGTATAGACAGGGTGAGGGAGATTTACAATAATGAATATACTTACTACGGCAGTAAGTATCTGCTTGCCGGTTATTCCGATACTAAATGGCTGTCGGGGTTTAAACTCGCCGTGGGCGTGAGATATTCGATAAGTCCTTATGTATCGAATGAAACAGAATTGAAAGTTACGAATTTTTTTCCTGACAGGAACATCAATTCACCTTTGGCAATGAACCGTACGACCAATATTACTTTTATAGGAATAACAACAAAAATGCGCTTCAGTTTTTAAAGAGACTAATCCGGCATATCGTCTGGTCCTGTTGATTCGCTGTTTCCGGTTTTAATCATTCTTATAAAACATATTGCCGAGAGAAACAAAATAAGTCCCCATGACAATGCCATGAAAATCATTCCGCCGGTATTCATACAACTTCCCCCTTTCCGTTGTTTGCATTTCTTTTCCATGCGTAATAAATCATGAACAAGAAAATCAATAAAAATCCGAAAATCAAAGCTCTCGCGCCCCATATATAAGGTTTATCAGCTTCGCTTACTCCCTCGAGGAAAATCACGGGAATAAACTGCTGATAGGAATAGAAGCCCAGAAGTATCAGCAGGAAGGCGGGAGTAATATATCTTATTATGAATTTATAGAACCGCGGAACGCGCATCAGTCCGCCCGAGTGCATTTCCTCCCATCCTTTCTTAAAGCCCATAACGAAGAGAAAAATGAACACTTCAACTGTGGCGAATAAAATAAGAAACACAGTTCCGCCCCAGAAATCAAGTTCGTCAAGGAATCCGTTTTCCAGAAAGAGAATCGCGGGCTGGCTGGCGAGGAATGCAACTATTCCGAGAATGATAGTTGATTTGGCGCGATTAAACTTAAACTCATCTTCAAGGAATGCGATCATCGGTTGAATAAGAGAAACAGATGAAGTTATTCCGGCGATAAACAAAAGCAGAAACCACAACCCCGAGAACACAAATCCAAACGGAATCTTTTCAAAAATCAGAGGCATTGAAATAAAGCCGATATTAAATGTGCCGCTTTCGGCAATCGCGATAGCGCCGGCGCCTCCGAAAAAAACGAAGGCGGCGGGAATGACAATTGAGCCGCCGAGAATAACTTCGCAAAATTCGTTAAGTGAGGAAGAAGTAAGTCCCGACAGAACAACATCATCTTTGCTCCCGAGGTAGCTTGCATAAGTAAGAATAACTCCTATGCCGACTGAGAGCGTAAAGAAAATCTGTCCGGCGGCTTCGAGCCAGACTTTAGCATTGAGGAGCTGGCTGAAATCCGGATTCCAGACAAATCCGAGTGCGTTGTTAATGGATTGTTCGGGCAGAGCGGAATCGGGAGTGCCGAGAGTAAGAACACGGATGGCGAGAATAATTCCGATGATTATTAGCAGTGGCATACCCCATCTTGATAGTTTCTCGATTCCGCCCTGAATGCCTTTATAAATAAAGTAAAAATTTGCGGCGAAAGTCAGAATGAAAAAAATATACGCCGGTCCGAGATTCGAAAAATAATTATTGGATTTAAGTCCCTGATATCCAGCAAGGAATTCCTTCATAGAGTTCTGGTCAGGTGTGCGAAGCAATTCGCCAGAGAAAGAATAAAAAGTATAAGCGAGAGTCCATGATTCTATATACATGTAGTAAATCAGAATAATGAAGGGACCGAGAACACCTATAGCTCCTATATATTTCAGCGTCCGGTTTTTTGAAAGAGAATCGAAAATACCCGGAGCGGTTCCGTGCCCGGATTTCCCGCCGTATCTGCCGAGTGTCCATTCAATCCACATCAGCGGAATACCGAGTAAAAGAAATGCGACGAAATACGGTATAATAAAAGCGCCGCCGCCGTTGAGCGTGGCTTTAGCGGGGAAGCGCAGAAAATTTCCGAGTCCGACGGCACTACCCGCAACGGCGAGAATTATACCTATTCTTGAACCCCATTTTTCTCGTTCCTGAGACATATTCCTCCGAATTTTTTCTTGAAAATAGCAAATAAGTTAAATAACTGAAACGTATTTTAATTGCGATTTTTAACTTCTCACCACAGTGGATTCTTTGAGTACCGGTTGTAATTTTAAGCTGCTTTCACAATAAAAAAGGGGCTTTTCACGCCCCTTTAAGAAAATCATTTACTATGCGGACATTTGTCCTTATCTTATAAGTATCATTTTCTTCGTAGCATAGTAACTGCCGGTGATCAGCCTGTAGAAATAAACACCGCTCGAGAGCTTTGAGGCATCAAAATCTGCAGAATAATAACCTATGCTCATGAATTTATCTGCCAGAACTGCAACTTCCTGACCAAGCTGGTTGTAAACTTTAAGCGAAACATTTCCTTTAACAGGTATCTGGAAATTAATCCTTGTGACAGGATTG
>JAPLFI010000425.1 GCA_026390755.1 Ignavibacteriota bacterium | reverse complement strand
GTATTATTGAGCAAAGTCAATGAATTAGGCAGGTATATAATGTGTTTTTTAACCTGTTAAAATGTTTTCGTACGCCTGAATGGACTCGAACCATTGACCCTCAGCTTAGAAGGCTGATGCTCTATCCAACTGAGCTACAGGCGCATAACCCAAAAGATATACATTTTTATGTTTTTATTCAATATATTTACAAAACACACTGATATTTTTTCTTTGAAATTTTTAAATATAGACTTGACGAAATTTTATTTATTCACTATTTTTGGCAAGGTTGAGAATTTATATAACAACTCATAATGCGTGTCGTGTTCATTGAGTGTTATTAGAGATTGTTAATTTAAAAAACATTTACTTAAACTAAACTAAAGGAGACAAGAATGAGAAAGAGAAACATTTTCTATGTTTTATCAATTGTTTTACTTGCTGTAATGGTATTAGGTTTTTATCAGTTGAAAGAGGATCCAAACGCTGATAAAGCGCCGGTCGTTAACGATCAAAGCGTTAATAACCTGCAATCAGATACAATTGCGCCTGCGGGATTCCCATACCCGACATTGTTCAATTTCAATTACTCCGGCATCGCAGGTATGAACGGCGGAACAGTCGGCGCGATGTTCTTAGGCGGAAAGTATTATTTCAACGCCTGGAACGGTACATCGTGTTACCGTTATAACAACAGCGGTCCCGGCGGCGGTCCCGGAACTCAGGTTGATGTATTAACATACGCCGGAGCTATCCGAGATCTTTCAACTGACGGTGTATTTATTTACGGCGGAAATTCCACCACAGGCATTCTTAGATTCGACCCGAATACTATGGCGACTCTGAAAACCTTCACTCTTACAGGCGGCTCGACAAGAGCTATTGCCTGGGATCCGAACAGACATGGTTTCTGGAATACCGGATTCGCCGGTGGTATATTCCTGCATGATACAAACGGTGTTTTGATACGAACAATCGCATCCACTTTAGCAGGTAAATACGGATTGGGTTTTGATTCAACATCATCCTCAGATTCTTCATTCCTCTGGGTTTGGGACCAAACTTCAACAACGCAAAACGGTATACATAAGATACACATTGCGTCAGGTACTACAAAAGCGACATACATATTCAATAATACAGGTGCATCTATCGGTACTGCAGGCGGTGCTGAAGTTATTGCGAATGCAATTCCCGGAAAACTTACATTGTTGTTAAATTATCAGAACTTTGCACTCGTCGGTTATAACCTGAAAAACCTTTCCGCACCTGCGCGCGTCTGGTCAGAACAAACTTCCGGTTTAGCCACGACATTATATTCGATATCAGCTGTAAGTAATGATGTTGCATGGACTTGCGGAGCATCAGGTAAAGTATTGAGGACTACTAATAAAGGTACTACATGGACAAACGTCAGCGGAAATTTACCTGCTACAGCTCTTTTATATTGTATATTTGCATGGGACGCTAATACTGCAATCGCAACTGCTTCTCCAAGCGGTTCGGTTATGATTTACAAAACCTCTAACGGCGGAGTAAACTGGGTTACGGCATTCTCACTAACAGCGACAGGTGCATTCGGAGATGATTTATGGATGACCTCTGCCACGGATGCATATTACATAGGTGATCCGCAAGGCGGCAACTGGCACTTACTAAAGAGCACAAACGGCGGTGATAACTGGGCGTCGTGGTCAACACTCGCGACAACTAATACGGCGGGCACTTATAATAACGCGGCTTGGTTCCAGGGAACACAGGTTTGGTTCCCGTCAGTCGGTCAAAGCCAT
>JAPLFI010000289.1 GCA_026390755.1 Ignavibacteriota bacterium | reverse complement strand
GTGCTTTTATGATAAAAATCAGGATGAAAAAAATATCGGCAATAATACTGATATTCTGCGTGTTATTCGTTGCTGAGGATTTATATTCTCAGAAGACGGGTAATATAAACGCCACTGCTATGGTACTGACACGCATATCAGTTACTAATAAACGTGACCTTGATTTTGGGGCTAACATCATTCCGGGAATTCAGCAAACTGTTGACAAGACCGCGGCGTCTTCAGGTAAATTTTCTGTTTCAGGACAGCCCTCAAAACAGATAAGTATCTTACTGACATTACCGGCACAACTTTTGAACGGCTCTAATTCGATGCCAATAACCTTCACAAGCACAGACGCGGGTTATCAGCTTCCCGGCGGTTCAATCGTCGCTTTTAATCCGTCAGTAACAGCAACTGTATCATTCGGCGCAGACGGCACTTTGGATATTTTCCTAGGCGGCAAAGTTACGCCTTCAACCGATCAGGTATCGGGTGTGTATATGGGCTTGGTTACAGTGAACCTGCAATACTCTGGATTGTAGAAAGTAGTAAAACGCGCGCGGTTACTTTATTTTAAGCAAGTATTCTTTTGCGGCGTTATTTCCGTCAATCTCAACTGCTTTTTCAAAATCTTTTTTCGCCATACCTGTATCACCGGTCAAATACTCAACCTCTCCCTTGTTATAATACGCATCGGAGACATCCGGTACGAGAGCGACATACTTACAGAACATTTCTAAACTTTGTTTAAAAGCTCTCTTTTTCATATACATCAGTCCTGCATTTCTTGATAACTTGACTTTACCGTTAATACCCGGCAGTGCTTTCAAAAAATTCTCGCACGACTTATCATATACTCCGGCTTCATAATACAACTGACCTGCGAGCAGGAATAAGACGGCAATATCCCTCCTGTTTTTATACTTAGCGAATACTTTATTCACTTCAGCATCGAGATTACCTGAGTTAATATATTTCAGCTTTATTAAAAGCATATCATTAAGCATATCGTACGGTATCATGTCGTTCATCGCATATATTTTTTTCTCAATATCGGTGAAAAACCTGAAAATATCGCGGATTTTTTCACCGAGGTTATACACTTCGATGTATGTTTTAAAGAAGAAGACGGGTCCCAGCAGGAGCGAATTTTTCACCACTTTTCTGCCCATCCTAACATCCATAGTGCTTGCCATCTGAGTCCCCATAGAATAAAAAAACATCTGCTCATTCAATCCTGTGTTTACCATCGAATCAATAACGTAAGATGGTTTACCGTCGAGTATATCCTTCATGGTCACCTTAAAATGATGAAAGTCCTTTTCAAGCAGTGAAGAAGGTCGGTTAGCCTGTATCACCGGCGCGATGTAATTGGATATTCCGCCGGTGTAAATTTCATTCATGACTTTAAGAACAGAAGTATCTTCACCGTTGAAAATATAAGGCAATACGTCGAGTTGGGTTTGTTTTTTTTCATCAAGGAAGAGTTCTCTTGTCAGGTAACGCATAAGCAGTTCGAAGTTATCCCCGAATCTTTCGAGGTCAAACAATATTTTATCTTCATCCGTTCTCCATGAGCAACTCCTGTTACCGAACAAAAAATTCACTTTGTTTCCGAACGATATTTCCTCGGGAAAAAACAGTGACAGAAGATAGAGGCAGTAATTGATAATATTAGTTTGTTCGCTCTTCAGCGTTTCAATAGTATCTTTATATCCTTTTATATAGAACTTAACCGTCCCCAGGCTCATAAAGCTCTTCGGATTCGACAGTCTGTAAATCACTATCAAAGGTTCTTTACTGTCGGCATATTTGATACAGTTTTCAAGTTCTTCTTCCGAAAGGCAGACATTTTTGCTGTGATTTATCATCTCCCCTACGGAATAAGAAGTTCTGAGTTCTTCCCTGCCTGTATCGGTCAAACCTTTTTCAAGCAGTGATAAAATCAGTTCGGCTCCGGAATAATCAAAAATAATACTTACGTTATTCTTGGGATTATCAACCTGTTTAACAAAAAATTTTCTATCGTTAAAAGGTTTTTTTTCTTCGCCGAACGAACAGCGTATTTTCGCCAGTGTAACGGCAGAGGATACCAGTCCCGCGTAGGTATCCTTGAATTCCGTTTTTTCCAGTGCCTTCCTGAATATTTCCGAGAATTTTTCACGGTTAACGGAGATGTCGAGCATTGCCGTTTCCGGGAGCTGTTTTAATTCGCCCAGAGACTCCAGTTTTGTGAGCTTAGCAAAAAGCAAACGTCCTTCTTCTATCGAAAACTCATCGCGAAGATATTTAATTTGCTCGGTTGTATTGAAAGTTTTTGACTGTTCGTCAATAAGCAGGTCAACCCATTCCCACTCCTGTTCAAAATTAAAACCGTATCTATGCTGAGATAAAACGACGGACGGAACAGACAAGAGCGGTAAAAGAAACAGGATTAAACGTATTTTGTAAAAATAAATCACTAAATATTAGAAAAATAATTAAGAAACTGACACAAATTAACACGAATTTGCACAAAATAAAACGAAATAAAAGCAATAGCAAAGAGCGGTTGCTCAAAGGACACAAAGAGAAAATATTTTCGAATAAGAGCGAAAGCGGAAGAGAACCGGAAACGAATTATTTTATCTCTGTAATTAATTTGATTTCTTTTAAGACGTTGTTGATTTTTGCTAGTTCGTCGTAATCGCCTGATTTAACGGTTGCCAGTCCCTTTGTATGCGCGATTACAGCAATCTGCTCGCAGTGGATTAAATCGAATCCTGTGGCTTTCTGAAGCTGACGGATAACATCATCCCAGATATGGTTCGAATTATAGATTATGAGTTTCCGCATTACAGGAACATCATTCATAATGCCGATTTCCTCTTTTTCGTTTTCCTTTATTCCCATATTAAAAACACAGACAAATTACTTTCTTGAAAAGCCGCAGAGCAGTTCACAAATCTCATCCTGTTTACTTCTGTAAGGTTTCGGATTAGCGGTACCGAATCCATTCATTGCGATATAGAAAATCAATAGTTCGCCTTCCCTTGTCACAGCATATCCCGCGAGTGTACTAACACCATTGATCGTGCCTGTTTTAGCGTGCACATTTTTTTCGGCTTCGGTGCCTATCATTCTGTTTTTCAGCGTACCGTCAACTCCTGCAACGGAAAGCGACTGATAGAATGCGTCGAAAATATCCTCCCTGTCATAAAGATATTTCAGAAGTTGAATAAACATATTCGAATTAACCAGATTATGCCGTGTGAGTCCCGAGCCTTCAAGGATTTCAAAATCATTTCTCGGAATACCGAGAGAAGTCAGAAATTCAATCACTGCCGTACTTCCTTTTTCGAGTGTACCGGGCGGCAATCCGAATTCGGCGCCGACACATTTGAATATTGTAATAGCGGAATGATTATCACTCGGTTTGTTCATATTCGCCATTACCAGAGGCAGTGGATGAGTTTCTCTACCAATCTCCTTCGCAGAAACGGGAGTAACGCCCGCTACGATTGCTCCTTCAACTTTCACGTTTTTCTCTTTCAGAACCGAAACAAGGAAATCTGCCGCGGCATAAGGGGGATTACTGCTGCCTTTATTCTTTTCAAAAGTCAACGCGCATACATAAGGCCAGTAATTTCCTTTAGTATCTCCCGAATAATAATCGGCAAGTCCTTTATATTTATCATCAAAATATGAATCATCATAAACAACATTTCCTGTAATCTCATTAATATTCTTTCCGGTGAACTTTTTTACAAGATTAAGCACACCGTCCATATCAAATTCAGGGTCGCCGTAGCCCTTTAAATAAAGATTACCGTTTATCACACCGTCAGACAGGTCTCCGTCGTCAGAATACAAAACAGTTTTAAACTCATATCCGATGCCGAGGTACTTCAGCGCTATAGCAGAAGTTATCACTTTAGAAATCGAAGCCGGTATCATCTGTATGCCGGGTTTATACTCATAAATCAAGTCATACTTAGAAGCGCTTACAATCTGCACAGACACATCGCAGTTCACGCCAAGGATAACGCTGTCAATTTTTTCACGCAGTTCTTCAATCCTGTCCTTATTACGATTCCATTTAACAAAGACGGGGGTTTTATTAATGATTTCCGTTTTCCCTTTACCGAGCGAAACAGTTACCTCGTACGGCACAGGAATTACATGAGTAAACTTTTTATATTTCAGTCCCGGCTCCGGACCGGCATAAGCAATACCCGGAAAACCATATTTAAAACCCTGCGATCCAAAACTTCCGCCTGCTATAAAGACAAGCGCAACAGCCGCCACGGCAAGCGACCAGAAAAATTTAGAATATTTTTTAAATAACATATATCAATATTTAATCTTTTTATTAATTACTAAGTGACTTCAAAATAATTTCTTCTGCCTGCAGGAGCATATCCGTTGTTTGTTGATATGTAATTATCGTCTTTGCTTTTTTAATTGCAGCCCACATAAAATTCTTCACTTCATTTCCGTCCACTTTCACCATAATATTATTCGCCTTTGCAATAAAATAATCTACTTCTTTATGAATCAGATTACCGTTATGGGAAAATTTATACTCCTCGTGAATAACTGCTTTCCGAGTTTTAAGTTCAATATCCGTTATGCCGGTTTCTTCCCAGAGTTCGCGCGTTGCCGCCTGCAAATCATTTTCCTCTTTTTCTATATGTCCTTTCGGGAACGCCCAGTGCCCTGAAGCATGCTGAATCAGAAGAAACTTTCTTTTCTCCGGAAAATCAGCATACACAATTACGCCCACCGACCTTGTTTTCTCCATTTAATTTCCTGTCTTTTTAGCTTTATTCCAGATTACATCCATTTCACCGAGAGTCATACTTTCGAGTCTTATATTATTCAATCCCGCAAAGTCTTCAATTTTCCGGAATCTGTAAGTAAATTTTTCGATAGTTCTTCTTAGTGCATCTTCAGGGTTAATTTTCATAAACCTCGCATAATTCACTATAGAGAACAAAACATCTCCGAACTCATCTTCAATCTTTTCATGTCCGGCACTTTTAGTGATATTATCTTTCAGTTCTCCGATCTCTTCGAGTATCTTATCATAGACCGGTTTCTGTTCTTTCCAGTCGAACCCCACCTTAGCCGCCTTTTCCTGCACTCTGAAAGCTCTGAAGAGTGCCGGCAGTTCTTTAGGGATACCGTCGAGAACAGATTTGCGTCCTTCATATTTCTTAAGTTTTTCCCAGTTCTCTTTAACTTCCTCGCTCCCCGAAACTTTCACATCGCCGAAGACGTGCGGATGCCTTGAAACCAGCTTATCAATCTCACCCGTCATCACTTCATACAGCGAAAACTTATTATCTTCTTCAGCCATAACTCCGTGAAAAACCACCTGCAGAAACAAGTCACCGAGTTCTTTCCTTAGTTCCTCAATATCGTTATTATCAATTGCTTCCAGAACCTCGTATGATTCCTCGAGAAGACATCTGCGCAGGCTCTGATGTGTCTGTTCCCTGTCCCACGGGCACTCTTTACGCAGTTTCCTTACGATATTCACAAATTCAAGAAATTTTTCAGCCAAAACATTATCCAAAACTATATTGCTCATTATATTAAAAAGATTTTTCTATAAAATATATAATAATAAGTATCTTACATATTAACGAAATGCCTTCGTTATTTCAATCACAAATTAATTCAGAATTTCTTATTTTTTCTTTATAAAAAACATTATGAGAACATTCATATCTTTAAACTTAAGTGCTAAGTGTTACACTAGATATGCCGTACCTAAAGGCACGGAAAGTATCTTTCATGTTAACGAAATACCTTTGTTATTTCAATCACAAATTAATTCGGAATTTCTTATTTTGTTTTATAAATAATTATGCGAACTTTCATATCTTTAAACTTAAGTGACGAAATAAAGGAACAAATTCTTGCCGTACAGAGCGACGTGAAAGCTCACATAGGCAAAGAGCAGGCGAAGTGTGTTTCATGGGAAAACATGGATAAGTTTCACATTACGGTTTTTTTTCTCGGAGATGTTAATGCGGGGCTGATTGAGAGAATAAACGTAAGGCTTGATAAAATTTCGTATATGGGAATCGGTGAAATATTCTTCACAAGCAAAATAGTTTCAGGGTTTCCAAACCTTCGTAATCCCCGAGTGTTAATAATTGACCTTAAAAATCCGGATGCCAAAGCCGCTCATCTGTATGATGAAATAAGCAATGCAATTAAAAAGGAAGGTATATTGGCGGGACAAAAATTTCATCCGCACATAACACTCGGCAGACTAAAGCACCAAAAAATGATAAAAGCGGAGAGATTAACAGAAGAAATTAAATTTTCTCTCAATTTCAGTGTGAATAAATTTTTCATGATGGAGAGCGTTTTGAATCACACGGGCGCAGTACACACAGAGAATATGAATTTCGATTTATAGTTATATCTTGTGAAATCTAATTACGGAGGCACTGTTAAGTGTTAAGTGTTAAGTGTTAAGTGTTACACTTCGAGTTATTCTTTGTACTTCTTTGGTGAGTGAAGTTATCTTGTTTTTAGAAATAAAATAGCTAAACTTGCATGTCAACAAAAGAAGTGCGCTTTCACAATAGTAAAAGAAACAGGCATGAAGTATTACATATACATTACGGCTCTTCTGGGTTTGTTCTCCGCATTTTCCTGTAACGAAGTTACACAGAGGTCACAGACCTGCCTGCCGTCTACCTGGCATAGACAGGCAGGCAGGAAAGACACAGAGGTCACAGAGAAGAACAACGCCCAAAAATAAGAGCAAATACTTATCCTGAAATAATCCTGAAATAAATTCAGGACAAGGTCAGGACAAGGTCAGGACAAGTATTTTATTTGATTTTTGATGTATAGGCAATATGGAATTTCTTTATTTTCTCTACGAGCGTCGTAATATCTTCTTTCGGCGGAAGAAAAGTCGTCCTGAAATGCAGTGTACCCGGCATTTGTCCGAAGCCGGAACCCGGCACGACACATATTCCAGTTTCCTCGAGAAGTTTCAGGGAATAATCAAAGTCCCGAGCCGATTCATATTTTAATCTCTCTTCTGACGTCATTTTTGAAGGGTCAACGCCTTCGGGATGCGGAAGTTCGAACTTCACGAAGGCATACATAGCGCCTTGCGGAATGTTTGTTTCCATACCATCAATTTCATTCAGTCCCCTGCCGATAATTTCAGCTTTTTCTTTAAGGTCATTCAAAATCCAGTCGCGCTCTTTCACGTAAAGGTCATAGCTCTCGTCGCCTTGAACAGGCGGAGCG
>JAPLFI010000260.1 GCA_026390755.1 Ignavibacteriota bacterium | reverse complement strand
GCTCCCCAGGAAATCAAAATTCAGGCAAAATATTCAAATGTGATTATATCGCTTCCTTTACCGAACGGGTCTTATTCAAGGTTCAGAATCGTTGATTCTCCCGTTATGCAAAAAGAACTTGCGGATAAATTTCCTGATATAAAAACTTACGCAGGACAGGGCATAGACGACCTATTTTCTAACGTCAGACTTGATATTACACCGTCAGGATTTCACGCCATGATATTCACTGCAACGGATATAGTATTTATTGACCCTTATGCAAAAGGCGATAACTATAATTACATCAGTTATTATAAAAAGGACTTCAGGAAAGACGATGATAACTTCACCTGTGAAGTTATAGATAATGATTTCAAAGGCGCTGATAAATCTCCAAACGGTTTTGAGGTTCGGGCGCAGGGCGAGCTCAGGACTTATCGTATCGCCATTGCCGCAACGGGTGAATATACTACTTTTCACGGTGGTACGGTTGTTTTAGGACTTGCCGCTGTTGTCACTTCATTGAACAGGGTTGACGGTGTTTATGAAAATGAGGTGTCCGTCAGGATGATTCTCGTCGGGAATAATAATTTACTGATTTATACAAACGCTTCGACTGACCCATACACGAATTCCAACGGAAGCACGATGCTGGGACAAAACCAGACGAATTTAGATAATGTAATAGGAACCGCAAATTACGACATAGGTCACGTATTCAGTACGGGCGGCGGCGGAGTGGCGTATTTAGGCTGTGTGTGCGTGGCAGGCAGTAAAGCAAGAGGTGTTACAGGTTCATTCCAGCCGATAGGCGATCCGTTTGATATAGATTACGTTGCTCACGAAATGGGACATCAGTACGGCGGAAACCATTCATTTAATTGCACTGCCGGAAGCTGCGGCGGCGGAAACAGAGTTGCGAGTGCGGCATACGAGCCGGGAAGCGGCTCTACAATCATGGCTTATGCCGGTATTTGCGGTGCGGGGGATCTTCAGCCTCACAGCGACCCATATTTTCACGCAAAAAATTTAGATGAAATAATTAACTATACTACAGGCGGCTCAGGGAATACATGCGCTCAGATTACCGCGACGGGAAATCTCAATCCCGTAGTTACGGTAGGTGCGGGAGGAAATACTATTCCAATCTCAACTCCGTTTTCAATAACCGGTTCTGCTACGGATGCAAACGGCGACTCTATAAAATATTGCTGGGAACAGTACGATTTAGGTCCCGCGGGACTGCCTAATGCACCGTCAGGAAACGCGCCTATTTTCAGGTCGTTCAATCCGGTCGTTTCGGGAACAAGAACCTTTCCCAAACTTTCTGATTTAATAAATAATGCGCAAACCATCGGCGAAATCCTGCCAACTTATACCAGAGCTTTAACTTTCTGCCTCACTGCACGGGATAACAGAGCCGGCGGAGGCGGAGTGGGTTTTGAATATATTACGTATAATGTTACGGCAACTGCGGGACCGTTCCTCGTCACTTTCCCGAATACTGCCGTTGTGCTGAACCCTAATTCTCCTCAGAACGTAACATGGAACGTTGCAAATACCAATACAGCACCCGTTAATTGTGCTAATGTAAATATTTTACTGTCAACAAACGGCGGACAAACCTTTCCCACTGTTTTAAAGACTAATACTCCGAATGACGGAAGCGAAATAGTAAATTTTCCAATCATTGACAATTCAACTGCAAGGATTAAAATTGCGGCGGCGGATAATATTTTCTTTGATATTTCTAACGCGAATTTTACACTTTCAACAGTTACAGGAATTTCGGGAAATCAAACCGAACCTTATACGTTTAAACTTTCACAGAATTTCCCTAATCCGTTTAATCCCGCAACTATGATAAACTTTACAATTCCGAAGATGGGCAGGGTCACGCTGAAAGTTTATGACATAAAAGGAGAACTTGTTGCTTCGCTGATTAACAACGAATTGCGGACAGAAGGAAATTATTCCGTACAATTTGACGGAAGCCCGCTTTCAAGCGGAATGTATTTCTATAAACTGGAATCGGGAAACTTAATCGAAACACGCAGAATGGTTCTGGTAAAATAACTACTTATGCCAAATTGATAAAATATTATTTTTTGTATAGATTGAAATAAACCAGGTTACTAAATGTTAAAAATTTGTTTCGCTTTTATTGCTGTTTTAGTTCTATCATTTCTTCTGACGGAGCACGCGCATCTTCAGGAAAAAATGACCGTGAAACCGCGTGATTTTAATCCTCAGAAATCAATTTTCGTAACTCCGGAAAAAATGCTTATCCCGAAACAATCCCGAAACGAGTTCGGAACAGGGCAGAATGACAATAACAAGGACAAGGGACCGCATGACAAGGACAGAACAGGATTTTCTTATTCTTTTACAAATAATTCAGTAACGACAGTTTATCCGAATATAAGGATTTTCACGAGTCCGTATAACCAAACAACTCCACTGGCAACATTATCTCCAACAGACCCGAACAAGATATTTGCAGGCGCAAATACGGATTACGGTATGGGATATTATTATACGCTTAACGCCGGAGTGAACTGGGCAGGCGGTGACATTCTTCCCGGCTCGGTTTATTATTCAACAAATCCTGCCTGCGTTTACGGCGGAAGCGGTGCAATTCATTATAATTACATCGAAAATATTATCGTCGCCGATAAATCAACAAACAACGGAGCAAACCGCGTTGCCGTGCCGTCGGGTGCGCAGTTTGATATGAACAACATGTCCGCCGACCAGAACCTCCTGAGTCCGTTTTACGGCAGAATTTATATTGTCTGGTCGAATTTTGACGTGTCACAACCCTACATAGTTTTATCATATTCTGTAAATGCAGGCGCATCATTCTCGGCGCCTCAGCAAATCGGATTGCCGCCGGCGGGGCATTACGAGCAGGGAGCAAGAATTGCCGTTGCCTCAAACGGAGATGTTTACTGCGTATGGGCAACTCCGAATATTTCCAACAACAACATCGAAGATAAAATCGGATTTACAAAATCAACAAACGGAGGAATTAACTGGAGTGCGCCGGCAACACCAATCACCATCAGCGGTATAAGAGGATTTGTATTGCCTTCAAACGTAAGGGTTAATTCATTTCCTTCCATTGCAATTGATAAATCTGGCGGAGCAAGAAACGGTTATATATATATTTGCTGGGCGCAGAAGAATCTCGCGCCGGCGGGAAACGACGCGGATATATGCCTTGCCTATTCATCCAATGCAGGCACAAGCTGGAGCACCGCCGTACGGGTTAATAACGACGCATTAAATAACGGAAAACTACAGTTTCTTCCGTGGATAACAGTTGACCAGAGTAACGGAAAAATCGCAATAGTATTTTACGATAACCGCGACGCTGTCATACCCGACTCCTGCAATACATACGTCGCAGTATCAGCAGACGGAGGAGCGAGCTTTATCAATATGCGTGTGAGCGACAGGTCTCAGAAAATTGTTCCTTTACCGGGATATGCTGACGGATATTTCAGTGATTACATAAGCGTTGTCGCAAATAACGACAGGGTTTTTCCGTTCTGGGCAGATAACAGAAACGCAAATGTGCAGATATATACGGCAAATGTATTCCTCTCGCCGTATATAACGCATACTCCGCTGAAAGATAATGAAAATCTCGCGGGACCGTATTCCGTAAACGCGGAGATACAGGGAATAGGCTCGGGTATCAATTCGGCGGAAACAAAAGTTGTATGGGGAAGAGGCGGATTAACCGACAGCGTTGCAATGACGCAGTCCGGCGGCAATAACTGGTCGGCAAATATTCCCGGCAACGGCACTCCCGCACAATACAGGTATTACATTAAGACAAAAGATAGTAACGGAAAAGAATCACGGCTTCCCGTAAACTCACCTTCCGCTTATTTTTCTTTCCTGACGGGAGCGGATACTTCGAAACCCGTAATTTCTCATACTCCGGACTATTATCCGACTTACAGGCTCTGGCCTGACACATTGCTGGTATCTGTTACGGATAATAAGGGACTTGATTCAGTGTGGGTAAGGTGGTACAGGAACAACACCTCTACGGGAATAAAACATTTCCGGCTGAACAACGTGCAGGATGATTTTTATAAAGGAAATTTTAACTCCACGCAACAGCAGGTTGAACCTAACGACTCTGTTTATTACAAAATATTCGCCTCCGATAATTCATCCAATCACAACACTGATTCAACTGTACTTTATAAGATAAAACTTAATTCGTATTATAATACATTTGTCGGCAACGGTACAATATCAACACCCTATCCCTACAGGACATTTTACACTGATTCACGAACAGACCTCCTCTATACTGCCGCCGAGCTGACGGCAAACGGGGGAACCGGACCCTCGCGGATTATGGCAATCGGCTTTAACGTGCTTAACGCATCGCCGATTATGATGACCGGATTTACGATAAAAATTCAGAATACGACAACCGGCAGTTTAACGGGATTTCACCCGAGCGGGTGGACAACTTTTTTTTCGGGCAATTATCAGGTACAAAATACAGGATGGCAGTTAATCGGACAGCAGACTCCTTTTTTATGGGACGGAACGAGCAATTTACTCGTGGAGATTTGCTATAACAATAACGGATTCAATACTAATTCCGCGGTTGCGGCAAGCGTTGCGACGGGAAAAACGTGGCACCAGTATCAGGATTTACCTGCCGGGAACGGATGTACAGACCTCACTGCCGGCAGTTCACAAAACAACAGACCTAATATATTATTTGCGCTTA
>JAPLFI010000601.1 GCA_026390755.1 Ignavibacteriota bacterium | reverse complement strand
CTTCAAGTTCGGCCGCCGCCGGCGATGTTTCCCATTTCATGCACTGCGCGCCGAGTGCCGAAGTGAGCATTTCGGCTAAAAGCGAAGGATAGCTTGCGTTAGCGGGAAAATACGCGAAAAAATTCGGACTCTGCCAGTGAGTGATACCGGGCAATATAATATTTTCGAAATCCTTGAAAATGTCTGCCATATTTTCCCCTGTTTCGGGAGGTGACACGGGAATTTTATTGAAAATTTCACGGGGTTTAACCTGTGATTTTACCGGATACTTTTCAATATCACCGTAATAATCGGCTATCCAGTCAACAAATTCATGAGCGTATTTTCTGAATTCTTCTGTCTGAGTCATCAATATTGTTTTAGTTTTATATGCATTAATCTAAATATTTTTTCATTAAAAAGAATGTCAATTGCAGACTATAAATATTGGTCTTCTTATATGATAGATATTAATCGAATATTCGATGATTATCTGAAACAGATTTTTATTAAAAAGCAACAGAATATTAGGAATATAATACTTATATTATGTAAATAATAAAAAACAAATCTATGAAAAAAGTATTTCTTATTTGTATATTGTTCGTTTTCGCCAATCTTACATTATCGCAGGATTTTATCGGAATGTCGGGAGCGGAAATATGTTCGCATAATAAGTCGAACAGATCTTCCTTTATTAATCCGCTTGACGCTTCGCCGAACTCGCCGAAACATTCGTATGATGTTTTAGACTATAAACTTGATTTGAATATTTATCAATGTTTCAAGTCAACCGTAAGAAATTTTACCGGAACGGATTTGATAAAGTTTCGCGTTGACTCAACGCTGAATTCCATTCAGCTGAACGCAACATATACATCCATTGTTATTGATACGGTAAAATTGTCCGGCGGGGCAAATTTGACATTTGCGCACAACCCGACAACAAATCTTTTATCTGTAACTCTTGACAGGACTTATAATCCGGGTGAGATTGTCAATATATTGATTTATTACAGACATAATAACGTAAGCGACGGGGCTTTTTATGTAAATTCTTCAGGATTTGTTTACACGGACTGCGAGCCGGAAGGAGCAAGAAAGTGGTTTCCGTGCTGGGACAGACCTGCGGATAAAGCCACATTTGATATAAGAGTCAAAGTTCCTTCGAACGTTAAGATAGGTTCAAACGGAAGACTGGCGGATTCGACTGCGAGCGCTGATACAATCTGGTATCACTGGATAAGCCGAGACCCACTTCCGACATATCTCGCTGTACTCACAGGAAAAACAGGGTATAATGTTGATATAGTTTGGTGGCATAAGTTATCAAATCCCGCCGACAGCATTCCAATCCGTTTATATTACAGCACAGGTGAAAATATTGCGCCGACAAAGAATGCAATTGCCGCTATGACAACTATTTTCTCACAGTTATTCGTGGAGCATCCTTTTGAGAAAAACGGTTTTGCGGCGGTATCATCCTACGGCGGAGGTATGGAAAATCAGACATTGACAACTATATCAAACTCATGGAGTTCGGTGACGAGTTTAATATCACATGAATACGCGCATCAATGGTTCGGAGATATGATTACCTGCGGAACATGGGCTGATATATGGCTGAATGAAGGATTCGCGACTTACTGCGAAGCACTTTACAAAGAGCAAATTACAGGCTACAGCGCATATAAAACTAATATAACATCAAACGCATCGTCATATATGTCGGGAAATCCCGGCTGGCCGATTTACAATCCTTCATGGGCGATTACAACTCCTCCGACCGGTACTTTATTCAACGGACCTATTACTTATTATAAAGGTTCGTGTGTTTTGCATATGCTTAGATATACTATCGGCGATTCATTATTCTTTGCCGCTCTGAAAGCGTACGCTTCCGATACCGTAAATTTTAAAATGAAATCCGCAGTAACGGATGATTTCACCTCAAAGTTTAGTTCTGTTGCGGGACAGGATTTAACATGGTTTATTGACGAATGGGTTAAACAGCCGAACCACCCGGCATACACAAACGGATATAATATAACAAATACCGGCGGGGGAAACTGGCGCGTGAATTTCCTTGCTTCGCAGACGCTGGCGAATACTGTGTTTCATAAAATGCCGATTGTAATAAAATTTTCGTTTTCGCTTGGAGCCGATACATCAATACGAGTGATGAACGATATTAATAATCAGCTGTTCTCGTTTAATTTTAACAGGCAGCCCACCGCGGTTGCGTTTGACCCTGATAATAACATTGTATTGAAAACGGCAACATTGGTAGTCGGAATTAATAATGAAGCGAATATCATTCCTGATAGGTTCTCCCTCGGACAGAACTATCCGAATCCGTTTAATCCCGTAACGAAAATTAATTATGATGTACCTAACAGCCGAGGTTCAGCAAACGGAAGTTTATTTGTGACTATAAAAATATTTGACGTTCTTGGCAAAGAAGTTGCCGTGCTCGTGAACGATTTGCGCAGTGCGGGCAGATACAGTGTGGATTGGAATGCAGAGGGTTACACAAGCGGAATTTATTTCTGCAGAATGCAGTCGGGAGAATTTTTGGATATAAAACGTTTAATGCTTTTGAAATAACGATATTTATCGTTTCCCTGCCTGACCTTTTTGGGGCTCAGTTATAATATTTGCATAAAAAGGAGAGTTCATATTATGGACTCTCCTTTTTCATATATTACGAAACTTAACTTTATGTGAAATCGTATATTATCATACAACGGATTATGAAAATATATTTGTTTTATAACCGCCGTACATTTAATTTAACAATAATATTTTTGATTAATTATGAAAACAAAAATATTCCACCTTTCAGTAATAGCATTTCTGCTTTACTCGTGTAACTTACCGGCTCAGTTTACAAACGTATTAATAAACAGCAGCCACAGCCCTAATGAAACTTCAATTATGCTGGACCCTAAACACACAAATATTATAGTGGCGGGAGCAAATGCTACCAGTCCGGCATCATGGAGCGGATATTATTACACAACTAACGGAGGATTAAACTGGACTTCAGGAATGCTGGCTTCGACCGCGGCATTTCCATCAGGGGATCCCGTAATATTTGTTGACACTCTCGGTCATTTCTACTATCTGCAGAACTGTAACGGATATAGTAATCCTCCGAATCCGAATTACGACAGAATGCTTATATGCAAATCAACAAACGGTGGCATGAACTGGAACAACGGCACAAGCATCGGAACTGTGACCAACGGCAAGGTTCAGGATAAGCCATGGGGATGCGCTGATATGACACACAGCCCTTACGGAAACAATATTTATACCGCATGGACGCAGTTCGACAACTATTACAGTTTCAATCCCCTTGACAGTTCAATTATCAGATTTTCACGTTCAACCGACGGTGGTGCTTCATTCAGCACGCCTGTCAGAATAAACAGGTACGCCGGCAACTGCAGGGATTCCAGCCTGACGGTGGAAGGTACAATGTTATGCACGAGCCCGGACGGTACAGTATATGCTGTATGGGCGGGACCTTTGGGCATATTATTCAACAAATCTACGGACGGCGGGGTTACATGGATGCAGACTGAGACAATAGCGGTTCCGGCATATCCCGGCGGATGGGCTTACAACATAAACGGAATTATGCGATGCAACGGACTTCCGGTAATCGCCTGTGACCTGAGCAACGGTCCCGGCAGAGGAAATCTTTATATAAACTGGTCTGACCAGAGAAACGGCATTACGGATACAGATGTCTGGCTTGTAAAATCAACGAACGGGGGCGCATCATGGAGCACAATAAAGAGGGTAAATAACGACCCTCCCGGAAGGCACCAGTTTTTAAACTGGATGTGCATCGACCAGGTTACAGGTTATCTGTATTTTGTATTTTATGACAGGAGAAATTTCACTAATAATACTACCGATGTTTATTTAGCCCGCTCTACAGACGGAGGCCAGACTTTCGGGAATGTAAAGATTAATTCGACATCATTTGTACTAACGGGATATGTTT
>JAPLFI010000468.1 GCA_026390755.1 Ignavibacteriota bacterium | reverse complement strand
CCGGCAAAGATATATACAAAAAGATATTTTGCGGTAAAAATGAAATCCAAAAATCCTCTTCCGCCTTTAAGATTTTCGTGTTCCTGAGCAAATAATATGAAAGGAAATAAAATTAACAAGGTTGAGATAATAAGTTTTCTTTTAATTGTCATAATTATTATTTGTTTATAGAACTGCTTCAATATTACTAACATATTGACACAGTTAGATTTTAAATGATTTATTAAATTTAATTATAGGCAATAACCGTGCCAATAATAATTGTGGGTTTATTACATAAAATAAGCCTTTCTTTTATTCATTTAAGCAAATTCTGTTGAAATTCGTCAATTATTATAAAAAAATCAATAGGAACTAATATTATGAAATATTAGTTGCTAATAGAAACTAATTTAAAAGGAGTTCAAAATGAACGTAAACGAAGGAACAACAGATAAAGTAATCAGAATTGTTATCGGTCTTGTGATAATAATAATTGTTGGTTTTGTAATGCAAAGTTGGTGGGGTCTTTTAGGTATAGTGCCTCTTATAACGGGTATCGCATCAAGATGCCCGTTATATTCAATTTTAGGTATCAATACATGCAGGAAAACCGATCCCCCGGTAAAATAAGAACCATAATACAATAATAACGAAATTATTTTTTGTTCGTAATAACTGACGAATAATCAGATTAAATTCGTAATAACTGACGAAATTGATAATTCTTTAGCTAAAAAAGTCACTGTTTTAGCGGTATTACTTTGGCACGATAATTGCAACTTCTTAATAAAAAGGAGAAATTCAAAAATGAAAAAATTATTAGTTTTACCAATCGTCGGTTTTACTGCTTTTGCATTCATCGGGGGAAACAGGCATGTAAACCGCATGGATACAGGCACATTTTCTAATGATTCCCAGTATTGCAGTGCTGTTAATTTTCCAAAACAGGATATTTCTTCAGACGAAGAAAAGGAACTTAAATACATGCGGGAAGAAGAAAAATTAGCGCATGATTTCTATTCCATTATGTACGATAAATGGGGATTACGGCCATTCTATAATATCTCCGGTGCCGAACAAAGGCATACGAGCGCACTCAAATCTATGCTAGACAAATATTCCATAAGTGACCCGGTTAAAGACCAAAGCATAGGTGTTTTCACTAATCGTGATATAAAGAATCTCTATGATAATTTGATTGTACAGGGAAATAAATCCGATATAGATGCGCTTAAAGCTGGCGCTGAAATCGAAGAAATAGATATTAAAGATTTAATGTCGGCAATCAAAGATACGGATAATGACGATTTAAAATTTGTTTATAATAATCTAATGAATGGTTCGTATAATCATCTCAGGGCATTTATTCGGAATCTTGACAGGAGAAATACCGGGTATTCCCCAAAACATCTGGACAGAAAAATTTTTGATGAAATATTGAATAATTAAGAATATGTGAGTCAGTGCGCGGCGATATGGTATTCTTAATTTCCTCTTGAATGTTTTGTTAACATATCATAAATTTAAGCAAAAATCGGAGGAATTCAATATGAAACAAATCAGATTTATTTTTACTCTTCTCTTACTTTTATCAATCCAAACTTTATTCATCAATAATTGTCCGGCAAACTGCGGATGGTATTCGCTTAATTCGGGTACAACGCAGGGTTTGCGCTCGGTATACTTTGTTAATTCGAATACGGGATGGGTAGTCGGATGGGGAAGCACTGTCCTCAAAACAACTAACGGCGGTAATAACTGGATATCGCAATCGGCTTACGGCGATTTCCAGTCGGTTACTTTCATTGATCAATTTACAGGCTGGATTGTCGGCGGCGGTCCTCAAATTTATAAAACGACAAACGGCGGTAATAACTGGACTGCTAAAACTCTTCCGTCTGCAAGTTTACAGCTTATCGTTAAGTTTGTTAACAATAACACCGGATTTATTTGCGGGTACGGCGGGCTTGTTCTGAAAAGCACAAACGGCGGCGAAAGCTGGGTCAGTAAAAATACAAACACTTCTGTTAACTTAACGGGTATTGATTTCACCTCTCCGGAAATTGGATGGATTACGGGCGATAACGGAGTTATTAAAAAAACAACTAACGGCGGAGAAATATGGACGGTGCAGACAAGCGGAACTAATACAAATCTCGGAAAAACAGATTTTGTATCGTGTAATAACGGATGGATTTCAGGTTACGGAGGAATTGTTCTTCGCACGACAAACGGCGGCAGTAACTGGATAATCAATCAGACGCCCGTAAACTCCTGGCTGACGACTGTCTATTTCTTTAATTGTATGACGGGTTATGCCGCTGGCGGAGATTATAATAACACCGCATGCGATATACTGAAAACCACAACCGGCGGCGAAAGCTGGGTACGTCAGACGGCACCTTCAACAAACTGGCTTGGACTGATTTTCTTCGCATCTGAAAACACGGGATATGCCGTTGGACATGAAGGGACTATACTTAAAACAGTTTCAGGCGGAGATATCGTTGGAATAAACAACGAAACTCCCAGAGTGCCTTCGGATTTTGTTTTGAATCAGAATTATCCGAATCCGTTTAATCCTGTAACAAAAATCAGTTTCGCATTGCCGCGCGATTATACCAATGTATTGCTTAAAGTTTTTGACAATAACGGCAGGGAAGTATCCGTACTGATAAACGGAGCGCTTTCTGCAGGAACGCACGAAGTGAATTTTGACGGCACGAGGCTCACAAGCGGAACATATTTTTACCGTCTTGAGACAAAAGATTTCAACAGAACAAAGGCAATGATGTTAATAAAATAAGAATTCTTTTTGACGCTGCCCGGTCTGAACCCCATTTAGAGCGGGCGAGAGAGATATATCTTTCAACAAAAACTGTTCATAGTCACGAAAATGGGCTGTTAAAAGTATAAAAAAAGGCTGTACGCATAAGCATACAGCCTTATCTGCGAAAAATGAAAATCAGATTACGTTTTTAATTCTCTTTATGGCTTCCTTAATATTATCGCGTGAATTCGCATACGAGAAACGGAGATAACCTTCGCCGTATTCGCCGAATGCCGTACCCGAAAGTGCTGCAACATTTCCGTTATAAAGAAGATGGTCGTTCAGGTCGCGTGATTTGTATCCTGTTTTAGTGATATTCGGGAAAGCGTAAAATGCGCCGTCCGGGACTATACAGGAAAATCCTTTGATTGAGTTCAGTCCGTCAACTATGATATCGCGGCGTGCAAGGAATTCCGCGCGCATCTTATCAACTGAATCCTGCGGACCTTCAAGAGCTTCGATGCATCCTTTCTGCACGAAAGCGTTTGTGCAGGAATTGCTGTTAGTCATCAAACGCGAAATCATTGGTGCGAGTTCTTTGCTCATGACACCGAATCCCGCGCGCCATCCCGTCATGGCATAGTATTTCGAGAAACCGTCGAGTATGATAGTCCTGTCCTTGAATCCGGGTATAGTCGAAATACTGAAATGCTCGCCCCTGAAAATAAGCCGGCTGTATATTTCATCGCTGAGAACCCAGATATCTTTGTCTTTCAGTATATCGCCGATTTTAAGTAT
>JAPLFI010000233.1 GCA_026390755.1 Ignavibacteriota bacterium | reverse complement strand
TATGAATCTGCCCATTGACTGTTTGCCCAAACCATTGCAAGAATTGCAACGGCAATCAGCATAATCCCGCTTGATTGTTCGAGTTTAAAAAACGCAATTGCCGGACTCAGAATTTTTCGAATCCTTGGATTATTTACGACTTCAATTTTCTTTTTCATGAAATAGATTTAATAATACCACGAAAAAGTTATCTCACCAGTACCATGCGCTTAACGGACGAATAATTCCCCGATGTAAGTTTATAAAAATATACTCCCGACGGATAAGCCGCGGCATTAAATGTTACTTCATACTCTCCCTGGTTATGTTTTTCATTAACAAGTACGGCAATCTCTTTTCCGAGCGCATCATATACGGTAAGTTTTACGTTTTGAGTACGATTTCCGGCGGAAACGGAATACCGGATGATTGTTGAAGGATTAAACGGATTCGGATAGTTCTGTTCAAGTTTGTAATCAACCGCTAATCCGTTAATTTGTTTGATTCCTACTTCAACTCTTCTTGCGTGTATAAAATACAATTGCGCATTTGATGGTCCGTTTGCCGTGGAATTAACGTAAGTCCCGGGAATTGAATCTGAGAGTGCACATAGATATACGTCTCCGAAGCCGGGCGTTTTTTCATTCCAGGCTGTTAAACTCGGATATGACCAGTCGCGAAGCGGAGCATCAGGCGTAATTTTTGCCGGAGCATCGAAATTAAAATTTCCGCCCGCCTGCGTCAGATAAATTGCTTTGAAATTAGTTGTGTCCGCGGAACCTCCCCAGCGGTTTGTAAATGCCTGAAAAGCAACGTAAATAATGTTAGTGTCTGCGGATACCCCGATTACCGGTCTGCTGAGTGAACCAAACTGGTCATTCACTCCGGTTTTGATTGAATCTGCAATGGGAATAGGAACGTTTGTACGGTCGGCAATCACCTGACTGCGATTCGGATCACTTCCGGGAAGCCGCGGACACCAGAACATGATTTTGGCAGGTGACTGCATGTAATATGTCGATGTTCCGGAAACCTGATTAACGATTTCGAATGTAACACAAGCGGTGTTATTCTTATAAGCCATGGCTATACCCCTGAACGCCGCCAGTGAATCTGACGGACTTGGCTGGAAAATTTTTACCGGGGCGGAAAAACTTGTGCCGTTATCGGTTGATTCTATAAAGAAAACACTTCCGTTATCGGAGGATGATAAATTGTGGTTCATATAAGCAATGCCTATTCTTCCGTCTTTACCCCTTGAAAGCACGTATGCCTCCGGAGTAGTATTCGTAACCAGGGTCATAGGACTCCAGCCGCTTCCTGTGTAATTTGTCCGCGACGCGGAATCAGAAGTCATACCCGTTCCAATCAGCACTACTTTTACCGGCAATGCAAAGCTTGACGTCATGCAAAACTTTCCGAACATGTAATTTGAAATACCCGGACTCAACTGTGTAAAAGAACCGAGACCCGGAGCCGCGTCCTTATAAACGGTTATCATAACCTGCCCTGAGATAGCCCCATGATGGCTTATTACGGCAGAGCCGTCATCTGCAAGGGCGATAGACGGGAAACCGGTTTTGCCGTTGTAAACATTACCGGTAAATGACCATGTTAAGCCCTTGTCACTGCTGAAATAATAGGAGCTTCGCCGTCCGGGAAATGACGGAGACGGGTCGCCGACAGGCGATGACATTATTACAATGTGAATATAATCGGGGATAAGCGGATCCTGCTCAATCCATTTCGGACTACTGCTCGAAGCAAGGTCGTATATCGTTGATGCGCCGGTGTTGGTGTATGTTAAAGTCCATCCCTGTGAATAGAGTTCCGGTGCAAAGAGTATTAACAATCCCGTAAGGAATAAATAAGTTTTTTTCATGACAGTATATTTTTAATTTTTCTATGGCTAAAAATGTTTATTACACGAAATATAAAAATAATTTAATTCAAACGATATAATAAATACATTCAGGAGAATACATTATCGGAAACATGAAAACAGATGTTTTTCGTTCCAATACGTCCGTTATTATCATCAGTGCCGGAGAACAATGAATTATTATTTGGTAAAGTTATAGGTATTTTATAATGTCC
>JAPLFI010000281.1 GCA_026390755.1 Ignavibacteriota bacterium | reverse complement strand
TGGAGCATTCGAACCTCATAAGTTCGATGAAATTATTATTATAGCTTTGAGCTTTAATATCATCTGCCGAACAGCCGAACCTTAATAAATCTTCCGCAGGAATATATATTCTCCCGAGCAGTATATCTTTTTTGACATCACGTATTATATTTGTTAACTGCAAAGCTGTTCCGAGATTCACGGCATACTCTTCTATACCGGGATTAAGATATCCAAGAATTCTGATACTTATAAGTCCGACGCTCGATGCAACGCAGTAACAATATTCATAAAGTTCGGCAAATGTATTATACCGGCTCACCGTAATATCCATACGCATACCGCGGAGCAGGTCGTAAAAGGGCTTTTCGGGTATATTGAACTCTCTGATCTTTCCGGCGACCAGAGAAAGAAATTCATTTCCCCGTGAGCCGCCGAGGGCTTTACGGAATTCTTCTTCCCACAGGTCGAGTTTTATTCTTTTTTCATCAACGGAAAGAGATTCGTCATCTACGATATCGTCGGACTTGCGGCAGAAGGCATATATAATTTTCAGACCGTCCTTTCTCTTTTTATCGAGAAAAACAAATGAATAGAAGAAATTTGTCTTGCTTTTCTTCATGACACTTAAGGCATCCCCGGGCGCGCTGATTTGGACAATATCTTCCATGTGATTATCCGATTAAAGATGAAGTTAAAATTGACAATTTATCGAATTTATTGATTTTTACTCTCTCCGAAAGTACTCCGTAATTTATCCTGCGAATTTTCCGGAGAATTCTTTCGCCGCCTTTAACAGTGGCTCTCAGTTCATATTTCAGCCTGCCGTTTACACGTCCTGAGAGGACCTTTCCCTCATTAAATAAATTTTGTGTAATTGTAACAAGCTCAGACATCATTCTTCTGAAATCATCATTTTCGACTTTCCCGAAAAGCATATTTTCATAATATCCGAATTTTAACATAATTTCCGTCGGAATATATATCCTGCTCATAGCAAGGTCAATTGAAACATCCTGCCAGAAATTTGTAAGCTGCAGCGCTGTGCAAATTTTATCAGATAATTTGAATAAATCCGTATCCTTATTCCTTTCATAACCGAATACATTCAGAACAAGGTGACCGACCGGATTTGCCGAATTATCCGAATACTCCAGAAGTTCAGTCAAAGTCTCATACTTGCTTTTAACACAATCCTGACGGAATGCCTTCAGAAGTTTCCGGAATTCAATATCCGGTATTGAAAGTTCGTTAATTGTATTTACGAGCGCCCTGAAAATTTTCTCGGTATCATCATCAGCCGGATAATGACCGGATAATGACGAATCGAGCAATTCCTCCATATCGTCGAGCGCGTTTAACTTCAAATGGCTTTCAAAACCTGCGGAATCTGCTATATCATCTGCGCGGCGGGCAAAAGCGTAAATACTGTATATATATTTCCTTTTATCTTTCGGAGCCAGGAATGAAGCTACGGGGAAATTTTCATAATGACCTTCAGTTAAAGCCCTGCAATAACTATATGATTCCTCTAAAGATGCGATAATACGTTAAAATTGCTTAATAAATAAATTTCTTTAAAATTATATAATAAGAAAGGTATAGAAAATGTATTACATTTTAAAGTAATATAAAAATACATCACATTTTTTTATATTTGCATTGATTAACAAAGCAGTTAATTTGACAAACAATATGAAAAGAGTAATTATATTCGGCGGAAAAGGTCTGATTGGACTGCACACTGCCCGGAGTTTGCAGAGAAAGGGATATGACACTGTTATCGTCAGCCGCGGTACGAAGGACATAACTGGACTTCAGGAGGAATATCCCGGGATTGACTTTGCAAACTGGAATTATACGGATAAGAATGCAGGCATAAGTCTGATGAACGGAGCATTTGCCGTTATCAATTTTACCGGCGCTTCAATTGCCGGTAAAAGACTGACTGAACAGTATAAAAAAGAGGTGTATGACAGCAGAATCGAGACTACACGGATTATCACACAGGCATTGATATCATGCGAGGAAAGACCGGAAATACTGATTAATGCATCGGCAACAGGATACTACGGTAATCGGGGAGAAGAGATACTCACTGAAAGTTCCTCTGCGGGAAATGATTTTCTTGCAGACCTTTGCAAAAACTGGGAGAAAGAAACATCCCGTGCTGAAAAGGCGGGTGTAAGGACAGTACTTTTACGATTAGGTATTGTACTCTCCCGTAAAGGCGGAGCGCTTGAGACAATGTCGAAACCTTTTAAAATGTTTTTAGGAGGAAAACTGGGCAGCGGTAAGCAGTGGTTTCCGTGGATTCATATTGATGACGTCGCGGGAATAATTATCTTTGCTTTGGAAAATAAAAATGTTTCCGGAGCGGTGCTCCGAATCCCGTTACGAACGGTAAATTTTCGAGGGAACTTGCGCGGACGCTCGGACGCCCGTGTTTGTTTACTGTTCCGCGATTCGCGCTTGAAATTGCCGTAGGAGAGCTCGGAGATTTTCTTCTTGCAAGTCAGAGAGCCGTTCCGGAAAAAATGTTGAAACTCGAATATAAATTCCGCTTTGAATCCGCGCGAACAGCATTGAACGATTTATTGAAACTCAGAAAATGAAACTAATATTAAAATATTTCAATATTCACTACAGGAAACTTTTCAAAGAAAATGTAACTAATATTGAGAAAATAAAAAGCGGGATTTCCGAGAGAATGGTTTACAGGCTTGAATCTGATAATTACTCGTGTATTGCCGTTACGAATAATAAACCTAAGGAAAATCTCGCCTTTATAAAATTTTCGGAAGTTTTCAGGAATGAAGGATTGAATGTGCCCGCGATACTCTATGTCTCAAGGGATAGACACAGGTATCTGATTTCGGACCTCGGTAAGACGACTCTGTTTGAATATCAGCAGAGAATTTCTCCGAAGGATAAGCTGTTGAAGATTTATAAGAAAGCGCTTAGAGATTTAATAATGTTTCAGAAAATCGGCAGGAAAAAGATTGATTTTAATCTGTGTTATGAGACGAAAGTCTTTGACGCCGGGCAGGTGAATTTCGATTTTATTAAGTTTTGCGAGTTCTATCTCAGCGGAATCGCAAAAGTGAATATAAGCGGGAAGATGAAAAGTGCTGTACTGAATATTTTGAACGATATTGTACTTTCGATTCCCAATAATTATTTCATGTACAGGGATTTTCAACCGAGAAATATAATAATTGATAAAAATAAACTCGGTTACGTTGACTATCAGTCGGGGCGAATCGGTCCCGTTCATTATGATTTAGCTTCTTTTCTCTATTCAGGAAGTATTGATATAAATCCTGCCGAAAGGAAAGAACTTTTCCTGCATTACGCCGCGCATGCCGAAAAATCAGGTCTGATAAGCGCCGATGAATTAAAGAAAAGATTTTATGATGTGGTTTTCCTGAGACTTCTGCAGGTGCTCGGCAGTTACGGATATTCGAATATAGTAAGAAAAAGAAAGGATGTCCTTCAGAAGATTCCGAAAGCAATAAGAAATATTAAGAGCATAAGGAATAAAATTAAACATCCGGAGCTTGTGCAACTGGCGGAGATGATTATAAGAGCGGGGTAAGTGAAAAAGTGTTAAGTGTTAAGTGTTAAGTGAAGAAGTGTTAAGTGTTAAGTGTTAAGGGTTAAGGGTTAAGGGTTAAGAGCAAGAACAAGAGCTAAGAACAGAGTTAAGGGTTAAAGGGTACGGAATTTATTCGTAGCGCAGTGCGTCAATGGGATTGAGTTTAGCGGCTTTATAAGCCGGATATACGCCGAATACTACTCCGACGATGGTGCAGACTACTATACCGATGATAATCCAGTCGTATGGTAAAATAACGGGAGTACTGAGATAGGTCGCAAGCAGATTACCGGCAACAACTCCGAGAACTATTCCCGCGATACCGCCTATCTGGCAGAGTATTATGGCTTCGGTAAGAAACTGATATAATATATTGGAGTTTGTTGCGCCGATTGCTTTGCGTATGCCGATTTCTTTTGTACGCTCGGTGACCGATACGAGCATTATATTCATTATACCTATACCGGCGGCGAGCAATGCGATAAATGATATGAATCCAGCCCCGTATTTGAAATACTGTGTAAAACTATTGACTGAATTTATAAGCGATTCGTT
>JAPLFI010000541.1 GCA_026390755.1 Ignavibacteriota bacterium | reverse complement strand
GGGAAATAATTTTGATTATGACCTGAATAAAATTGAATCATCGAATCATTTAACGTCGCTTTGTCTTCGACCCTTGGCATATATCAGCAGGGATTACGATTATTCAGAAGAAAAACCTTCAATAGGCATACCCCGCTCATCATTAAACCGGGTTGCGGAGTTTATTAAATCGAATCCCGAGCCGTATCTTGTATTCAATACATCGTCAGGTAAAAAAGAACGGAACTGGAATTTAGAATCGCTTGCGGATATTTACAATCAGTTGAAATATCACATACGTCAGGTTTTCATTTTTTCTCAGAAAGAAAGGTATATATATGATTTTATTAAAACAAAAACGTGTGAAATACCGGAGAAATTCGAAGGTGATTTTTCCGATATAAGCGCGCTTGTTAAGCATTCGAAGGCAGTTCTTACCCCCGACACATCTATAGTTCACGTTGCCTCATGCTTTAATAAACCCGTTGTCGGGCTATATAATAACGTTAAATGGAATCTCGAAAGATTCGCTCCTTTATCGGGAAGAAAGATTGTACTGCAGTCGGATTCGGAAGATAATATTGATATTAACACGGAAAAGATTATAAAAGCGGTAAAAGAAATTTTACAACAGGCATAAATTGTGGAAATGCCGGGAGTCGAACCCGGGTCCGGAAAGAAGACCATTAAAACCTCTACATTAATAGTTTGTTATTAGTTCTCGGATGCTTCGGCAAACAAACAAGCCTCCATATCCCAGTCTGAATTAGTTTTACTTACCCGGTTCAGACAACCTTCGTAAGCTATCTCATCTGTCGGCGTTATTTGCTTCCGGGTGAGAAACGGAATGCAATAACGGGTTGCTTAGAAATTAAGCAGCCAGTGCGTAATTGTTATTTGCGTTTATTTTTTTTCCTGCCGTTTTAAAGTGGTGGCTGGGAACACTGAATGCAGTTTTAACCATCTATTCAGTCCGTCGAAACCGTTTCATTCCCTTTGAGTTACTTTTGAAAGAACTAATTTGCTTTAACGTTTTCTGGGGTCTTTATATTGCCTTTATTAACTTTAACTTTCTTTTCATTAATATCGTTCTCTTCAACTACCGATTTGTCCTTGTACAGAATTCCGAACGGTATAATTGCACAATATCCGAGTACGAGTAAAATCGGCGCTATTACGGTCGGCAGGAAACCATCAACAGAATTTGCAGACATAAAAATATATCCGATGATAATCGAAAGTATTCCTATACCGATTATTATGTAATTTTTTGCCGTTAACGCCATTTTAAAGTGATTAGCAAAACTTTGTTTGCCTTTAAGCTGTGTCTTTGTTTTTGTTTTTGCCATTTATTGTTAAATTTTCTATAATTCGTTATAATTTACTAAAATAAATTTAATAGGTTACGTGATTTGACAGTATTCCCGCGCAAGTTGTGTAAAAGTTAACTAAAATTAATTTAAAAATATGCCTATTTCTTAAGCGCTTTAACAGCGTCTTTTGCTTCCTGATTTTCAGGATCTATAAGTAAATCGTCTTCGTACGCTTTAACGGCATCTTCGGCTTTACCGCCGAATTTATAAGCGCGTGCGAGAAACTCCCGGGATATAAGTAATTTCGGATCAATTGTTATTGAATT
>JAPLFI010000071.1 GCA_026390755.1 Ignavibacteriota bacterium | reverse complement strand
GTTCTTTTGATTCTTTTTCAATTCCTTCTATTTCGTTGTGCAGTTTCAGCAAGTCCGGAGTAATAAAATCCTTTCCTATGGGTATTTCTCCGCCGGAATCCATCACTTCTTTTTCATAAGCGGGTGCCTTGGAAGGCAGAATATCTTCCGTTGCCGCAGGAATAAAATCCTCCGGAATGACAATCGAATCTTTTGACTTAGTTTCCATTCCTTCGATTTCACTGTGGAGTTTCAGCAAGTCGCGTGAAATCAAATCTGTTCTATCGGGAACTTCCTCATTGAAATCTTTTACTTCGGATTCTTTTACTTCGGTTTTTTTCTCCGTTCCTTCATCTTCAATCAGCGGCATGTCTTTGAAAAAAGACTCGAAATCAAAATCCGGAATATTATTCGCTGATGATTCATTAATGAGAGAATTTATATTCTCTATTTTTTTTCTGAGGCTGTCGGTAAAACTTTTTGGTGCTTCGGGATTCAGTTCAATTACTTTATAGAAATCGTCCCTAGCATTTTCCAGCAAAGAAAGATTATAATTGCATATACCCCGCAGTTCATATACCGCAGGATTACCGGGATGTTGAATAAGCAATTCATTGCACAATATTATTGCTTCTTTGTAATTCCCTCTATCTATCTCTTTTAAGATATTGTCTATTAAGTTTGTCATTGGATTATAATTTTACAAAAGTTAAATATTCTCGATTTAAAGAAAAAGGTTGAAATTCCTTTATCATTAATTGATTTTGATTTAGTTTGTACATACAATATGATACAGGAGACCTCTGACAGAAAACTGATTTTACGCCTTGCGCTCCCGGCAGTGCTTCAAACCGTTGTCCGCTCGCTGTTTTTGATAGTTGACGCTTTCTGGGTGGGCAAAATCGGAAGTCCTGAGCTGGCGGCGCTCACCTCGGCAACATTCCTTGTCTGGGGCATACTCGCCCTCGGGGAAATGCCTGCCACAGGGACGAATTCGCTCATTGCTCAGTCAACAGGCGCAAAAAACACGGCGCTTTCATCGCGTGTGTCCGCTTTTAACATTGTAAATACTTTTGTTTACACGATTATTTTAAGCCTGCTTATTATTCCCGTACTTCCCTTAATGTACAAATTTATGAATTTAAGTGATTCGCAGGCGGCTCTTAGCAACGAATACCTGATTACACTGCTGCTGGGATTTCCCTGCGTAACAATGCTTTCAACGGTGACTGCCATATTCCGCGGGAACGGTGATACAAAGACTCCGTTTTATCTGCTTGTTGCCGCAATACTTATGAATTTTGTACTTGCCCCTGTTTTCATATTCGGATTTTTCTTTGTACCGGCGGGGGGACTGCAGGGCGCGGCGCTTTCGACACTTATTTCGTTTTTTATTGTTTTTACGGCGGGGTTTTATCTGCTGAGAAAACGCGGATTAGCAGACAGCATTTTTAAATATAAGTTTGATACGGCGATAATAAAAGAAACTTTCCGTATCGGATTTCCGATTGCGCTTAACGGAGTGGGGTTTTCTCTGATTTATGTTTTTGTTGCGCGTTTTGTTGCCGATTACGGTACTGTTGGTTTTGCGGCGCTTGGTATCGGTCACCGCTCGGAATCGCTTGCATATCAGATAACGGTCGGTTTCTCGCTCGCCGCCTCAGTTCTTGTTGGACAGTGTATGGGCGCGGGGAAAACCGAACGCGCCGGAAAACTCGCCTGGAAAGTTTTAGGTACAGCATCGGTAGTGATACTGATTTACTCCGTATTGCTGTTTATATTCAGCGCGGAAATTGCCTCGATTTTTATTAAAGACCCTGATGTTATTTTCAATGCTTCGATATATAACAAACTCGCCGCCACTGTTCAGATTTTCTCGGCGGCAGAAGTTATACTCAGCGGGGCTTTTGCGGGAGCGGGGGATTCTGCTCCGCCTGCCGTTATCGGACTGCCGATGAATGCACTGCGCATTCCGCTTGTCGCATTATTTTCAGTAATGTGGGGATTGAACGGAATCTGGATAGCTATTTGCCTGACAGTTGTACTGAAAGGAATCATAATTACTTTCTGGTTCAGCCGCGGAAAGTGGAAAGACAGAAAACCCTTTGAAGGCAAAGCCGGAATAATTTAAGAAATAAAAATCCGCAGAGTCAGTTTCCGTTTCATTTATAGCGTTTCCCGAATTCATCGGCTTTCAGCAGGGCATCGAACACCATTTCCGGCTCTACCGGAAAAGGTTCGTGATGAATACTTTCGCCGCCGGCGCAGGCTCTTAGCGCAACTTTCATAAGTTCATCATGCGATACATTGTCCAGTCCTAAATCGCCGAGTGTAAGCGGTAAACCAACATTTTTACAGAAACCGTAAACTGTTTCCATTTCACCGGCATCGGTATTTGCCAGATGCAAACCGGTAAGCGTTCCGAAAGCCACCTTTTCACCGTGGTAGTAAGCGTGCGTCTGTTTCAGCGCAGTAAAACCGTTATGTATAGAATGCGCCGCGCTCAAACCGGCACTTTCGAAACCCAGTCCGGAAAGCAGTGTATTAGCTTCGACGATGCGCTCGAGAGACGGAGTAACGGTATTCAGTTCGCAGGCCTGCTTTGCATCCGGTCCGTATTCAAGCAGAGTTTCCCAGCACAATTTTGCGAGCGCTAAAGCCGTCATTGTAGTTACTCCGCCGCATTCATTCTGCGCTCCGCTTTGTCCGCAGCTGCGCGCTTCAAACCAGGTTGCCAGCGCATCGCCCATACCGCTTACAAGAAATCGTACCGGCGCTTTCGCAATAACGGAAGTGTCAACAATAACTGCATCAGGATTGCGGCTTTGATAATGAACGCGCTCGAATACGCCGTCTTCCGAATAAATCACTGCGCAGGCACTGCACGGCGCATCGGTTGATGCAATTGTCGGTACAACAATAACCGGCACACCGGAGTTATCGGCTACTATTTTTGCGGCGTCAATTGCTTTTCCGCCTCCGATTGCTGTTATACTGCGGGCGCCGCATTCCTGAACTATGGCAGTCAGCCGCGTCAATTCGGACTGACAGCACTCCCTGTTAAACTTTACTACCCTGCTGCCTTCGGGCAATAAATGTAAGATTTCCGAAAGAATAAAATCCATTGAAGATGGTGCTGTAATCAGCAGTCCTGACAAGAACTTTTTAGAGTTCTGCAAAAAGTTCTTGTTTCCGCTCAGTTTTTTCATCACAGAAGGAAGTTCTTTAATGACATTTTCACCCTGAATATACATTCCGGGGAAAACAGCTCTTTTTGATTTGCTCATTTTGTTATAATTTTTTTCTATAAAGTTAACAGTTCACTGCTCACCGTTTATCGTAAGGAATTGTAAAATAAAACACTGAACCCTCTCCCTTAACAGATTCAAACCAGATGCGGCCTCCAATCAACTCCACAAATTTTTTAGCGATGGAAAGTTCCAGTCCGTTGCCTTCGTAACCGCGGGAAAGGGATGCATCTTCCTGCATAAAGGTATCGAAGATGTGCGCGCAAGCTGTTTCGCTTATTCCCACGCCGGTGTCACGGATAAAAAACTCCAGTTCATTTTCCTTTATCTGAAATCCATACGAAACAGTTCCCTGCTCTGTAAATTTTATTGCATTATCAACCAAATAAGACAACACCTTTCTCAGTAAAGCATGGTCTGATTTTATCTGAATATTATTCTCAAAAAAGTTCTGCGGAGGAGGTGTTTGAACGGTTAATGTTAAATTTTTGTCTTTGCAGGAAGTCAGGAACTTGTTATATGTCGCATCAAGCAAATGAACGGGGGAAAATACTTCTTCCCGCACCTCCATTGCGCCTGAAACTATGAGCGCAATGTCAATATAATCAGTCACTGTTTTTATCAAACGGTTACTGCCGGATTGCAAAGCTTTAAGGTACTCATCTTTTTCTTTTTGAGTAAGGTCCGGTTCAACCAGCAATTGACCGAATCCAACTATTTGATTCAACGGCGTGCGTATTTCATGGGATATAAGGTGTAAAAAAGCAGATTTAAGCCTGTTACTCTCTTCGGCTTTATCCTTTGCTGCAATCAGTTCAATGTTTGTGTTTTCCAGTTCGAGTGTACGATCTTTCACTTTTTCTTCTAAAATCTGATTTTGATTCTCAAGCCGTTGATGAAGATAACGGGTTTCAAGCAGATTTTTGATTCGAAGGTCAACCTCAATCAAATCAAACGGCTTGGCAAGAAAATCTTTTGCGCCGCCTGATAAGGCATGCTGTTTCGCTTCGACAGTTATATCGGCAGTGAGCACAAGTATCGGTAAATATGTATCGCTCGTAATAATCGTTTTTAACTGCTCCATAACTTCGAAACCTGTCAGGTGCGGCATCATTAAATCAAGCAGAATTAAATCCGGTTTAAACGACTGGAACAGTCTGACTGCCAAACGGGGGTCGGTTATGGTTTTTATATTTTTATAACCCCGAATTTCGAGCAGTCCGGTAAGTATGTCAATATTGGCTTGCTTATCATCCACGATAAGGATATTTGCATTCTTTAAAGTCGAATCAACCATGATGTTTTTCCTTTCAGATAATTATTTATTTTTCAATTTTCCTAACACTTGACACTATTTTTTTGTCATCATGAACCCTGTCCCGAACTTGTTTCGGGATTGTTTCAGGAGCTCACTTAACACTTCTTCGTGCCAAGCCATTTATCAGTCACATGCAAAAACGTTGTTATATCGAGCGGCTTTGTTAAATAATCTTTGACACCGGCTTTCAAAAACTTTTCAATCTGCTCAGGCATTGCATCGGCGCTTATAATGACAACCGGAATAGACTTTGTTTTTTCATCTGTTCTCAAATTTGCAAGTACTTCACTGCCGGGTATATCAGACAAATCAATATCAAGTAATATTAAATCGGGCGTACAATCAATCGCAAGCCTGACGGCAGTTTTTCCTAACGCAGATGTAATTAAACGGATTGCCGGGCGGTAACTCCCGAATATTACCTCAACCAAATCGGTATTAGGTATGTTATCTTCGATGAATAAAACGGTTCCGGTTTTTTCAACCATTGCTGTGTCCGGTTTTAATGCATCTCCCGGTTGAATATTTTTAAAATTCTGATCTTTGACGAGCTGTAATTCAATCCAGAATGTACTGCCTTCTGCCGGTGTGCTTTCCACACCGTAGGTTCCGCCCATTGCATCCATTAGTCTCTTAACAATAGGAAGCCCGAGTCCGGTACCTTCGGTTTCGGTTTTCGCGCTTCCGAATCTCTCGAAAGGCAGAAACAGTTTCGGAATATCATCAGGGCTGATTCCAAAACCGGTATCACTAACTGAAATCCGTACTGAAGAAATTCCTGAATCGGGCAGGACTTTATTTTGACGTAATTCGGTTTTTATAATTACAGAGCCGCCTTCATGGTTGTACTTTACGGCGTTGTTAATTAAATTCAGAATGACCTGCTTCAGGCGAAGAGGGTCGGCAATTACGGAAAGACTGTTAGAAGGCGAATCTGTGAGTTCGAGTGTCAGATTCCGCTTTACTGCATTCGGATGGACAACATCAAGCATTTCCATAATAACACCGTTTAGCTGAACGGATTCCGGAGAAAGCGGAATCAGCCCTGATTCGATTCGTGAAATGTTAAGCACTTCGTTGATTAAATTTAGCAGATGCTTTCCGCTGTTTAAAATATGGTTAATACCATTCCTGTTAGAATCAGTAAGTTCGCCCATATTCATCAATTGTGCAAAACCAAGAATGGAATTCATAGGAGTACGCAGTTCATGGCTCATTCGCGAAAGAAATTCACTCTTGGCAAGATTCGCTTTATCCGCCTCGTTTCTCGCTTCCCTGATTTCTTCTTCCGCCCGTTTGCGCTCTGTAATATTCTCATGCATAATAACAAATCTTTCCGGTTTTCCCTTGCTGTCAAATAAGGGAAAAATAACCGCACGTAAACAAACCGTAATATCCGGTAACTCGGAGGAAATATCATCATGCGCATTGAAATATAGCTCGGGCTGATGCACAACTTCACCGCTCTTAGCAAGCGAGATTAATTTCTCAGACTCTTTATCTTTATGCCGGAAAAAATCAAAAACCGAAAAGTCAGAAGGCGGTACAGCACCAAAAAGTTTGGTGTGTGCGGGATTTACTTTAATAGTGAAACCTTCTTTATCTACTATCTGAATTGACATCGGATTCTTTTCAATAATATCAGATAACATTTTTTCCGCCAGTTTGCGCTCTGTGATATCAACCAGAACAGTTAATAAACACAGGTCATTGCCGATATTAATGTAATCAGCAGAAAACAAACCAACTAACAGCGAGCCGTCTTTTTTTGTTACTTCTGTTTCAACTTCCCTGGCAGGAATATTCTGCTTTAATTTTTCTGTGATTGTGTCCCGCGTTTCCGAATCAGAAAATAGTTTAAGTTCTGAGGAGGATTTTCCAATCACTTCATCACGCGTATAACCTAATGTTTTAAGGAAGGTTTCATTAACGTCAATAAAAATTCCGTTTTCTGAACCGGTAATTGCCATCAAAGACGAATTTGAATGAAACGCCCTGGAAAACTTTTCTTCCGATAATTTGATTTTCGACACATCTTTACTAACTCCGAAAATCGCCGGTCTGCCGTCCCAGATACCGTTCCTTACTCTTGTTTCTACGGGAATATAATCGCCCGTTTTTGTAATCAGCGGTACGGGACAAAAATCAGCTGTTCCTGCAAGCATTTCGCTCACAATACGTCCTGCTTCATCCCTGCGCTCTGACGGATGAACCATAAGAACTGACTTTCCCGTAAGTTCTTCTGTTGTGTATCCGAGGCGTTGTACAACCGTGCTGTTTGTATGAATAACATTTCCCTGGTCGTCGAGAACGAAAAGAAAATCATCAATTGTATTGAAAAAGGTTTCATAATTCCGGCGGGTTAAATCTAAAAATTTCTCTATCCGTTTATTATTGATTAAACCCGTAAGCAAGTTGCTCCATAACTTTAAAATATTTATCTCGGAAATATCGTATTTTCTCTCTTTGGATACAGAATCCAATCCTACAAAGCCTATCAGATTGTTTTCAATCAATATTGGAATCGCAATTACCGATTGAATTCCCTGCGGCTCGAGGAATTCCCGCTCAGCCTTCCAGGAATCGGGCAGTGCCTTAACCGAAGGAATGATAATATTTTCATGCCTGTGAAGTATTTTCATCCTCTCCGGGAAATTTTTACAGTGGATATTCTGATTGTTTACGATTTCGGGTTGAATCCCCTCATTGCACCATTCGTACGTATTGCTCATGGTGTTTTCAGCCGGGTCAAATTCAAAGATATATGCTCTGTCGGCATTGAGAAAACTCCCGATGTTGCTCAATGCCAGATCAAGTCCAGCTGATACTTCAGAGCCGGGAATACCGGTCAGTTGAAGAGATAACTGCAGTAGTTTTTTCTCAAATTCCTCTCTCTGCCTGCGTTCTTCAATTTCCTTCTGAAGATGTTCATTAGTTTCAGAAAGCTGGGTGGTTCTTTCTTCAATTTTAAGCTCAAGGTTTGCGTTGAGATCGTGTATTTCCTTTTCTGCCCGCTTACGCTCTGTGATGTCTCTAAAGAAACCTAACAGGTATTTTCTGTTGTTTATGGAAATGGTACGCGAATTGATATCTGCGTAGAAAATTTCCCCGTTCTTTTTAAGACATTGAATATTTTCGGCAAGAGTTTTCTCCCCGTGCGCCTGTTTTTCAAACTCTGCAAGAGTTAACTGAAAAGTATCTTCAGGGTGAATTGCGGAAATGTTCATCGTTTTTAATTGCTCTTCAGTATATCCGAACATTTGACACTGAGCCGAATTTGCAAACAATATCATTTTATTTTCCTCGTCTGCAATCATAATTCCGTCGGGACTTCCCTGAAAAATGGAACGGAATCTGTCTTCCGAATCGCTCAGAACTTCTACCTCCTGCTTGCGTGCCTGCTCCGCAGACACCCGCTCTGTAATGTCAACCGCAGTTACAAGGCATTGCTCTTTATTTTCGGTTGCGATGCCGGTAAGGTGAACATGCATTGGTAAGCCTTCATTGGCTGACATAGTCAATTCACACGATTCTTTTGTGTTGCTTTCAAAAACTTTCCGTAAAAAGTCATTAAAAACTCGCCGTGTATGAGCAGAAACATAAAAGTCAAACTTTCTGTTTATTAAATAAGAGCGATCATGCCCGAGCATTTTTGCCCCGCTGAGGTTTAGCTCAACGATTTGACTTTCTTTGGAAAGAACAAAATTACCCGTCGGCGCAAAATCGTATAAATCAGTATATTTTTCGCTTGCAATTTCAGCCTGCTCTTTTGCTTCTAAGAGTTCTTGATTTTGCAATTCCAGTTCTACCTGATGCACCTCAAGCTCGTGAATGAGTCTCAGAGTATCGGTTTCCGAAAGCTGTAAATCTGTTTTTAACGGCTTCTTTCCGGATTTTGACAGCTTCTTTTTCAGCAACTCTTCTGCCTTTTCGCGCAGAATTGCGGCTTCTGATTTATCATCCTTTATCATATCACCAAAAATTTATTTTTCAAATTACTTAACACTTAACACTTAACACTTATTTACTTAACACTTCCTGTAATATCACTAATTAATGTTAACAACTGATTTCTTGTGAATGGTTTGTCCAGATAGTGTGTGCATCCTCCTGCAAGGAATTCCTCCATGTCACCCGGCAGTACATAAGCGGTTAGCGCCACTGCGGGTGTTTTTTCATAAC
>JAPLFI010000446.1 GCA_026390755.1 Ignavibacteriota bacterium | reverse complement strand
CAGCGGATTCATTTCGACAATGATATTCAGCTGTTTTACCAGGTTGACTATGTATGCGCCGGTAACCTTTTTGCTCTCCATATAGTCGAGCGCTTCATCATCAAACAGGGCAATTATACTTTCGTTCTGAGTTTTCTGACGTATCAGGTCAGTATAGAATCTTTTTTCGAAATCCCCGAAATCAATGATTTCGTCAAACCTTCCCGGACGGGATGCGGCGATATCGACTAAATTTTTGTCGTTTGTGGTCGCGATAATGAAAACCTTATTTTCCAGAATACCATCGAGAGCGGTCAGGAATGTACCGAGTGTATGCTTTGCAAATCCTTCTTCGCGTTTACCGAACATTAAATCAAGGTCATCTATACAGATAACGCAAGGAGCAAACAGTTTTGCAAAATCAAACAAAAGCCACTCGCATCCGTTCATATTCTTGGGAATAATTACATTCCCGACTTTGGAACACTGCTCCACAACAGCGCGAACGACTTCGGTTTTTCCGAGACCCGGTTTTCCGGATAGCAGATATCGCAAAGGTGAATTATTTTTATCAAAATGTTTGAATGCGTATATGAATCTGCGGATATCGCTCGTGATATTTTCACTGATTAGAATATTGTCGAAATTACTTTTCGGAGGTTCGATGAGCTGAATATCGAGACTGTTTACGTTTATTTTTTCTGCATCAGGTGATATTTCCATACAGCCGGTTCTATATGACGAGGTATAGCTTAAAGCAAGCCGGATCAATTCGTATCCGATTTTTCTGTCAGGCTCGCTGTTTCTCTCATAGGCAAAATGAATGCAATAATGCAAGCAGCCGCTTCTGTCCTTAGTCTCTATGAGATTGGCTACATAACTGACGCCTTTATATTCAAATTCCACGAAGGATTTATCAATACAAACATTATATAAACTGCCCACTTTTGCTTTCATTGCCTCGTGAAAACCGTCAAAGCGATATGCATAAAGCCTGTTGACCTTTAATTCAGGAACTGTCACAGTTTCTTCGTAAACATTCACAAGAAGCTTGAATATATCCCTGAAATAAAACTTATTGAACTCGAACGATATGGGAATTGCCGATATTCTCAGTTTTTTGTTTAAATGCACTTTTCCCGTACCGTTCACGAAAGAATCCTGCGACATACTATTTTCCAAAATCTTCGGAATATTGTTATCCATTATCTTTTATTTAAAAGTTTATATTTTCTTCATTTTTTGTTCACATAGTAAAATTAATACTTTATGTGGACATATAGTGACCAAGGGGGATGTTTTTATGAATTTGTTGCGTTTGCTTTGCATGTAAGGATAAGAATAGATTAATGCCATACATGGACACATATTGTCCACGTTGGGACGTATATTTGTATTAAAAAGACTATGCATACTGATAAATTGAAGGAAATAGCTGAGTCAATTGACAAAATAGAGCAAATATATTTTGATGCAGCAAGAAAGGCGCTGGAAGATACATCTTTGAAGATACTGAAAAAAGAAATAGAGGCAGAGAATCCATCTTTTGAAAAAATTGGTGAATTATCCATAATATTACATGATGAATTTGTGTATTTAGCCCGATGTAACAATAAGTTAAACAACGAGCTAATTCCTTTAATATACCAACTAATAAGAACGTATTATAAAAAGTGAATTATTATGAAACAGATTTACAAAAAGTTCTTATTACGGCAGTTCAATTGCAAAAAACCGATTATTACGGATATTTTACGAGCAATGCCGAGAAAATGCAGAGCAGGAGAAATATCGATATTTATTTTAATTGCTGTTCTTGTCTGCAGTTCCTGTAAAACAAACACAGATGACAGGCTTCAAGGAAAATGGGAAGTAATTAAGGGAGGATCTTTAGGTCTTGCCGAGATTTCATCAATGGAATTTTCAAACGGGAATGTCTATGTGACTCAAAATAGTATTTTCGGAAACATAACAACACCTTCGCAGTATTCAATAAAAAGTGACGGTAAAATATTAGTCGGCGGCTTTATATTTGAATTTACCGGGACTGATATACTGGAAACAAGAAATATTTCCTTATTGAGTTTTAAACTGAAAAAAGTAAAATAAGACAGAACCGGAACTGATTTAAGGATAGTTACCTGCATGGACACATTTTGTCCACTTTGGGACGTATATTTGTATTAAAAAGACTATGGAGAATAAAATTTCAAGCGATGCATTTGTTAACGGAAACGGGAACGAGGTTTATTTT
>JAPLFI010000261.1 GCA_026390755.1 Ignavibacteriota bacterium | reverse complement strand
GTCCACCATTCGAGGAAGGCATTTATATCGGAATCGAATTTCTTTGTATAAGTAAAAGCGCTTTCCTGGAATTTCAGAATGTACGGATCGGGATTTTCGTTCAAGCCGAACACTCCGAGCAGTTGTTCAATCAGTTCGTACAGCGAGAGATCATATAATACGGGTTTAATCTTAGTCGTATCGTCTTCGCGGAAAAATTCATCGGGCAATAAATCCTCAAAAAGATTATCAGCTTTCTTTTTCCAGTCTGTAAATATTTCACCCGGAGGAGTTCCGCTTTCCCTGATATATTCGAGATAAAGATAAAGGAGTTCGGTTTTTGCGAGATTGTTTTTATTGTCGGAAATATATTTCAGAACAGATATAATAAGTTTTATACCAGGTGAATTATTAAGCAGAAGTGATTCGGACGAAATAACATCTTTCCCGTCGGCAGCAATCAATTCTGAAATTGCGACGCCTTCCTTTGCTGTACGAATGAGGACAAGGATGTCTTTTTCGGAATATCCTTCGGCAATAATTTCGTTTATATACCTGACAGTATTCACGCCCGCTATTTGCATCTCTTTATTTCCATCTTCATCCTTTGAGTCAATGATGGTGACGTTTACATAACCGCCCGGTTTGCTATCAAGGATTTCCTGCTTCACGCTTTTGGGGTCATAAGAAGGATTAATAAGAGACTCACACCCGCGACACTCTTCTATACCTTCACAGGCTAACTCAGGAAGACGGGAAAAGAATAAATTATTGAATTCAACAATAGCTCGCTGTGACCGGCGGTTAGTTTTCAGGGATTCGGTTTTAATAACTTCGCTGAAACCCGCAAGATCTTCGCGAACTTTATGAAGAAGTAACTGCATATCGCCTCCGCGCCAGCGGTAAACGGATTGTTTGACGTCGCCGACAATCATAGCGATATGCCGCTCACTGAGAGCATTTATGATAAGCGGCAGAAAGTTTTTCCACTGGAAATCCGACGTATCCTGAAATTCATCTATGAGATAATTATGATAATTACTTCCGATTTTTTCATAGATGAAGGGTGAAATATCTTTTGATATAAGTGAGCGGAGCATCAGATTAAGGTCAGACGAAAGCAAGATGCGGTTTTCAAGCCTGTATTTATTAAGTTCATCGAGAAGGTCGGCAAATATGCCGGTAAGATAAATATTTCTGCAGATTTCCGATGCCGTATAATAAGCGCGGACATTTTCCTTTATATAGTTATATGCTTCAACAAATGTATCATACAATTCAGAAGCAAGTTTATAATCAGAAGCACGGGATTTATTTTTCGAATCGAAAAATTTATCAACTGTTTTATGCGCTTCAGTATAGTATTTATTTTCGAGTTTATAATCTTTATCACTTATAATTTTGCGTGTAAGAAACAGAAAAACACCTTTGCTTTTATAGGCAAAATCATCATAAGTAAAATTATGTTTATGAATCAGTGCTGTGGCTTTTTCCCCAAGGGCTTTGAGATAATTCTCGAAAGAATATTTAATCCCTGTAATAGATTCAATAACAGATTTCACCACAGCTCTATCCTCGGCAAATACGGCGCCGTGCTTTTCGAACTTTATCTTCCAGTAGCGCTCGCTGAAAATTTCCTTACCTGCATTTTTGATAATATCTTCGATGCGCCAGGAATGGTCTTCTTCAAGATTTGACATAATATAATCTTCAAGATAGCCCGTTAGTTCTGTGTCCGAGCCTACGCTATCAAGCAGTTTATCCGTGATTTCATTCAGCACGGCAGAAGAATCGAGTTCGATGTCGAAGCCAAACGGAATCCTTAGTTCTTTGGCAAAAGAGCGCATTACGCGAACGGAAAAACTGTCAATAGTGCTTATTGCAAAGGCAGAATAATCGTGAAGTATGCTTGTGAGGAGCGTGCCTGATTCTTTACGCACGTCAAGATTTTTAACGAACTTATATTCCGCTTCAACTTCCTTTTTGATTTCGGAGGCAAAAGCATCATCTTTCCCTTCGCTGAGTTCGACAAGTTTTTTAATAACTCGGGTTTTCATTTCCTCCGTAGCCTTGTTCGTGAAAGTGATGGCGAGTATATGCCTGTAACTTTTCGGATTAAGAAGAGCGAGCTTCAGGTATTCCTTTACGAGAGTATAGGTTTTTCCCGAGCCGGCAGAAGCCTGATATATGAGGAAATTAGTCAAGTGTTAAGTGTTAAGTGTTAAGTGTTAAATTTAATATAGTAATTAATTGTTGTCGT
>JAPLFI010000300.1 GCA_026390755.1 Ignavibacteriota bacterium | reverse complement strand
GTACAGAATTGGTCTATACCGACACTGTCTATAACGGAATCAATGAAAACGAATTTACGTTCAGAGAAAAACGAGGGAGATATCTCCTCTATTTCGGCAGAATTCATCACGATAAAGGGACATTCGAATCTATTCAGATTGCAAAAAAAGCCCGTATCCGTCTGATAATATCAGGACTGATACAGGATGAATCTTATTATAACGAAAAAGTGAAACCCTATATTGACGGCGAAAGCGTCATTTATGCCGGTAACAGCGGACCGGAGAAAAGAGACAGACTTCTCGGTGAGGCTTTGGCTTTACTGCATCCCGTTAACTTCAATGAACCGTTCGGTCTGAGTGTTGTTGAATCGTTCTTTTGCGGAACGCCTGTTATCGCTTATGAAAGAGGAGCGATGAGAGAATTAATAACGCACGGGGAATCAGGATTCCTGGTCAATAATGTTGATGAGGCGGCAAAAGCTGTACAAAGCATTGACAGCCTCAGCAGGCGCGGTATCCGAAATTACGCAATGAGCAGGTTCACACGGGATATCATGGCAGAGAAATATTTTCAGATATATGAACGGGTTCTATGCCGATAATCTGCTCAGTAGTTTATCAATGTTTATTGATGCAATTGACGATGCATAATCCGATACTGCATAAGGAATTATTAAATCATCGTTATGCTTCAATACGCCGCATGTATAAACCACGTTCGGTACATATCCTTCCCTTTCGTCTTCATTCGGCACAAGCAGAGGTTCTCGGAGGTGACCGATGACTTTTCCGGGATTCTCGAGATCAAGCAGTAAAGCTCCCAGACAGTATTTTCTCATCGGACCAACTCCGTGAGTTATTACTAACCAGCCTTCTTCGGTTTCTATCGGCGAACCGCCGTTTCCTACCTGAACGAGCTCCCAGTTAAAAACGGGTTCCTGAAGAATTTTCGCGGTTTCCCAGACAGTTATATCGTCGGACGACATAATAAAATGGCTTATGCCGTCGAACCTTGAAAGCATATAATATTTTCCTTTAATCTTTCTCGGGAAAAGTGCGAAATTCTTGTCCCGCGCGGCTTCTCCGTGAAGAGGCATAATCTTGAAATTGAAAAAATCTTTGGTTTCTATCAGGCGCGGCAGAATCGTAAAACCGTCATAAGCCGTGTAAGTGGCATAATAAATAATATCGCCGTTTTCGTCTGAAAATTTTACGAACCGCGCGTCTTCAATACCGTTCCGCTCGGCGCTTGATGAAGGAAAAATTACCCTTTCCGAAATATCGGTGTCTCTGGAGAACAGCAATTCATAATGCGAACGGGCGAGCCACATAATTTCCTTTATTATTCTTTGCTCATCAAGGTTCAGACTCCTGCCTCTTACTTCGGTTACTTTTTCTTTTAGTTCGGTGTAAGTAAAATATTTCCCCAATCTGTTAAGTATTTCAGTTGCCATTCCGTTTTGAATTCTCATTTGATTCAGCTGTTCTGCGAACCGTGTTTTCTCATAAGTGTGCTCCTTCTTAATTTCCGCTTCGCTGATGTAATTACCCCTTGGGTCTATACTCAGATTGTTGTTTTTATCTAAAATTCCGCTCCTGAATACAATGGAAGAAATATGGCTTTCTCCCGTAGCCCTGAAACTGAGTATAATTCTCTTCTGACCTTCTTCAAGTGAAGACTGGTCAGGGTGTTCGACTATCGAAGGATTAAAAAGCGCCGTTGATTCGATTGAATACTCCATAGTGAAATACGCTCCGATTAAAAGCCGCTTGGAGACGGATAGATCTTCGGGCTCAATATCCATATTAACAAAAAATACAAAAGTCTGATCGAAATGTATTTCGAAGAGTCTTGTTATGTTCCTGTGTCTTTTTGAAAACTCTCTCAGTACCTGATTTAATGATTTATCAACATCTTCATCGTTCATCGAAGATATTTTTGTAATAATAGTTTTGGCTTTGATCTCACCATGGTCGAAGAACCTTGCGATTACTCTTTTTGAATCCGGGTAGAACCTGACGTCCTGTCGGTTAATTGTCAACCTCATGCGAATTGGATTTAGTTTAATTTATTCTCTATTTAGTAATTATTAGTCTTTAATTAAAGTGAAATATGAGTGTATCAAAAAAAAAGATTGTTGAAGTTATTCCTCCGTTTTAAGCAAAACACATATTAAACAAATCAAAACCCCTTCTACCTGCCTCCCGAGAGTCTTATTGGGTGACATATCGGCAGAATTATTACGATACTCTAAAAATGTTCATTTCTTTTGAAGCTATTAAATATTATGTTTACCGTAATTGTTCTTTTTTGATCTTCCTGATATTATAACAAACTTAATTTTAATTATATGAGAACTGCATTATTTTCTTTATTTACACTTTTACTTCTTTTAGTCATATCTGTACAAGACTCTTCTAAGCTCAGTGCGCAAACAGTATTTGAAGATGCCGCCGCGCAGATTTTTAAGCAAAGCGGCTCATATTCCGCTGCCATTTTTAACGCGAATAACACTCTGATGACTGCGAGGTTTGTACAAAAAGACGGAGATTTCTTTGCCGAAGTCGGAACGTTTGACGAGAAAGGTTTCTTTACGCTTATAAATTTGATTGAGTTAAAAACCGACCCAAGCGAAGTTAAAATAAAGTTCAACCCTTCGCTTAATGAAATAGGAGTTAATGAAATCTCGTCTGATAAAAACAAGTTGTATATTTATGATATCAATTCCGGGAAAAAAATACAGGATTTTGACCCTCAGCCGGTGGATAACTTTTTCTTTACGCCCGACGGCAAATCTGTTGTTATCAGTTCAGGGGGGAATTCGACTTTGTTTGATGTCGCTGAGGGTGATGCAATAATATCTTATGGAACGAATACTGCCTTAGGTATCAGCAAAAATGGCAGTACTCTGTTCTGCAGGAACTCAAACGGTACAATAAGTTATATAGATATTAAAACAGCTAAGGAAATAAGAAATTTCAGCGTAAAGGATTTTAAATCAATTGAATTTGATAATACCGGCGAACTGATGCTGTGCCTCTATCCGGGCGCTATTAAGTTGTTTAAACTTACACAAGAGAGTGTCGTGCAGGTGAAAGAGATTGATAAAACATCAATTCAGCCGTCTGCCAGCAGTACGTTTGAATATTTCGTTTCAAATGATAACTCGGCGGGAATTCGTAATGTTTATAACCTCGGAGGGGTACGGATTTATACCGCTAAAATCGAACCGTACTCTTACGGAAAAGAATATTTTTCCGCGGATGACAAACGTATGGCATTCCTGACTGAGAAAAATATATATTTGTACGATCTTGAAATGATAAAATATTTCGGCAAATTAACGAAGAAATATCCTGACCTGTTTGTTGCGAATGTTGAATTTGAAACAGCTACAGACCAGGAATACAGGGCAAGCAGAGTAAAACTGGCAAAGAATGATATGCTCGGTAATATTGTAAGCCAGGCTCAGGTTTCCGAAAACATGATTTATGACGCTAAAAAGAATAGTTTTGGTGTTGTGGAAGTGAAAGTGAACAGTGTTGGAAATTACGATCCGAATACCGAAATGTATGATATAAGTATTGATATCCCTGTTAATTATACTTCTTTTTTCCCTTTAAATACTAAAGTAAAAGTCCCTAAATATACGGCGGAAGTTTTCAGAAATAACTGGCAAAAATTTAAAGCATACGCTTACAGACAGTTAAATAATGACCTGGACAAGGTTAATACTTTTAATGTTATTATTATAAACGATTTGAACAACGTAGTTTATAAATGTCTTATGCACAGAACTCTGCCTGTCAGCAGGCTTAGTTACGATGAACAGTTCACCGCTGCCGAAAAGTCGTTTAATATGCGGAATTTATATGACGCAATTGTATATTTGACGGATTATCCCGAGGATTTTAAGAAGAATTCTACAGTGGATTATATGATGAAACAGGCACTCAGTGCTTTTCTTGATGAAAAGTGGAGTTCGATAAATACAACGAATTATAACAACGATTATTTAAAGGCACTTATAAATCTTTCGGATATACCAAAGACATTTCCGAAATATGCCGACGTCGCGAAAATGCGGCAGTATGTTGTGAATAATATTATGGACACCAGACTTGAAAAAGTAAATGATTTAGTGCGGGCAAACAACTACCCGGATGCACTGGATTATTTCAATGCTAATGTTACGCCAAATTTTAAAGATGATTATTCAGGGCAGGTTCTTGATTATGAGTATTTTAATTCAAAAGCTGTTCCGGTGAAAAACGCTGTTCTTCATCACTTAGGCAGGAAAAGTATTGAGGGCGGAAACTGGAAGAGAGCTGTTGAAATGCTGAGTCAGGTTTCTTCGGATTATGCTGATTATGCGGATGTAGAGAAACTTTTGAGCGAGGCGAGGAATCAGCAATAACATAAAGGACTTAAATGACTCATAGAAACGTAAGTTTTATGTTTAACACTTAACAAATTCAGTTAACGGTCGGGTCTTCGGGGAATGTTGACATAATAGAATATTCTCCCCCCATATTTCTTAATACTTTTTGCCATAAGTTTTGACTTTCGGTATTAAAAACAATGTCGGGAGTTGCATCCGTAACAAACCATGAATTTGCAATAAGCTCTTCGGTTAACTGATTCGGGCTCCATCCGGCGTAGCCAAGGAAGAAAATAAATTTATCCGGGTTCAGTTTCCCGCTTTCATAAAGGAGTTTAACGGATTCGTATTTCCCGCCCCAGTATATGCCTTTTTCAATTTCGTATGCTCCCTCAATGATATCTCCTGCTGTATGAATAAAGTTTACAACGTCTGTCTGCACCGGTCCTCCGATGTAAACTCCGGAGTTGAAATCAGGAAAACCTTCGATGATTTCATTAACTTTATATTTCAGGGGTTTATTGATTACAAAGCCAAGAGATCCGTTTTCATTGTTTTCAACTAAAATAATTACTGTGCGTTTGAAAAAATCAGTCAGGTTCGGCGCTGAAATTAAAAGTTTGCCTTTATCCGGTTTAATGTCATTAAATTTCATTTTACAAGATAAAGTTTTTTATTGAATAACTCTATATAATATTCAATAGACCGTCGAATGCCATTTAATTTTCGAAAAAAATTGATTAAAATACATGTCGTAAAATAACAGCATCATCATGCTGTTTTGTTTATAAATATTGAGATTACCGGAATAATTGAGAAAATTAAATAGTACAGAAATACGCGAAAGGCTGAGAAAAATTAAACTTATCGCCGCTGATGTTGACGGTACGCTTTTGAATCACAGTAATGAATTGGGCGAAATGACAGTTGATATAGCGAGAAAGCTCAAAGCAAAGGGCGTTAATTTAACTTTTGTAACCCAAAGGATTCATTCTTCTGTCGTCCCTCACGCTAAAATATTGGATATACAGATACCCCTGATAACTGTGAACGGGGCAATGATTAAAGACTTAAACGGCAAAGTTATCAGCAAAACACTTATCAGCCCGAAACATGTTGATAAAGCCCTTGCTTTTTGCAAGAAATACTATATCCGTATAGCTCTGGTATATAACGACGAGATTGTTTATACCGAGGATAATTCCGTGCTGAAAGATTATATGTACAGGCTCGGGACAGAATACACGCTGATTGATTCTTATGATAATTATAAAGATGATGTGCTCGAAATTATTATGATGGGCAATGAAAAAGTTGTCGTAAAACACGTTCAGAATAAGATGAATTTTCCTATGAAATGGTTTCTGATTGCCAAGTATTACCGATCAAACTCAAGGCTGGGTGTTTACAATCTGGAAATAAGGCGCTCGGGAATGAATAAGCGCAAGGGTCTGAAAATCCTGGCAAAATATCTGAATGTTAAAAAACATGAGGTCGCAGTGCTTGGCGACTGGTTTAACGACCGTGAGCTTTTTGATTACGGTGCTTTTAATGTTGCACTGCAGAATTCCGTTGCCGAACTGAAGTTTAAATCACATATTGTTACCGAAAGAACTAACGAAGAAGACGGAGTCGGAGAGTTCTTGAAACTTCTTTATGATTCATTGTAATAACCTGTCTAAATACTTTATTCGTAAATCATTATAAGATTATAAGCAAATCCTTTAAATTTTATGAGAAAAATAGTTGAATGTGTTCCGAACGTGTCCGAAGGCAGAGACCGCAGTATAATAGATGCGATTGCAGAATCGGTGAGAAAAGTTAAAGGCGTTAAACTGCTTGATGTTGATCCCGGAAAATCAACTAACCGGACAGTATTTACGTTTGTCGGCGATCCTGATTCGGTTGTTGAAGCGGCTTTCGAATTTACGAAAACAGCATACGAGCTGATTGATATGAGGAATCACACCGGTGAGCATCCGCGTATGGGTGCGGTTGATGTTGTGCCATTCGTTCCGGTAGCCGATGTTACCGTTGCTGAGTGCGTTGAATGCGCGAAGAAATACGGTGCCCGTACAGGCAGTGAACTTGGATTACCCGTTTACCTGTATGAGGAAGCATCTACTAATCCTGACAGGAAAATGCTTAAACAAATCCGTTCGGGCGAGTACGAAGGTATAAAAGATAAAATATATAAACCGGAATGGAAACCTGATTTCGGTCCGCAGGAATTCATTCCAAAGTTCGGAGCAGTAGCAACCGGCAGCAGGTTTTTCCTTATAGCATATAACGTAAATATTCTCGGTACGAAAGAACAGGCGCACCGTATTGCACTTAACGTTCGTGAACAGGGCAGAAGCGACGATGAACCCGGACGGCTTAAAGCCGTAAAAGCAATTGGCTGGTTTGTTGATGAATACAATATGGCGCAGGTCTCTATAAACCTTGATAATTATACAATTACACCACCGCATGTTGCTTTTGAAGAATGCGCAAAGGACGCGAAGGAGCTTAACCTTGCAGTCGCGGGCAGTGAACTGGTAGGACTTATACCGCTTGAAGCTATGCTCATGGCAGCTGATTATTATTGTAAAAAAGAAAATCTTTTTATTATTGACGATAAGCAGAAGATAAGACTCGGTATAGAACGTCTCGGGCTTTCGTCAATATCACAGTTCGTACCCGAGAAACGCATTATTGAATATATGCTCGACAGCGATAATAATGAACCGCTGGCTTCAATGACGGTTCGTAATTTTGTTGAGCTCGTCGGCGCGCGTACAGCCGCTCCCGGCGGAGGAAGCGTTTCTGCTTTGGTTGCTTCGCTCGGCGCCGGACTTGGCTCTATGATGGGCTGGATGAGCTACGGATCTAAAAAATTTGAAAGTATAGACAGTAAAATGAGGAAGAATATTCTTCCTCTGCATACTGCGATGAAAGAATTAATTTCGATGATTGATGCCGATACAAACGCTTTCAACGATTATATGATTGCTATGCGCTTGCCAAAGAAAACGGAATCTGAAATAAAATTCCGAAATGAAAAAATGCAGGAAGGTTTAAAGAAGGCAGTTGAAGTACCGCTCAGAGTTATGCGTACTGCAGGTTCTTGCTGGAATTATATGATTCAAATGGCAAAGTACGGTAATATATCTTCGAGGTCTGACCTCGAGGTCGGCGCAAAAAGCCTTGAGACAGGTATATGGGGCGCATTTAAAAATGTACAGATTAATTTGCCGCAAATTGGAGATGATTCTTATAAAGCAAATGTTATACAGGAAGGTGAATCTATATTGGATAATTCGAAGAAAAACCTGGGAAAATTAATGAAACTGCTCGCAGAAAGATGATAGTCATAAAAATTTCGAAAAAACCCGAAACCGTCCTTCTCTACCGGACGGTTTTTTTATATCAGTGTGAAAAATTCACTGTTGTTTATCCTGTGGTGGCGAATGACCCCTGCACGTACAAGATTTACCAGCAAGCGGCTTGCGCGGCGTTCTGATATGTTCGTGAGTTTTTTAAATCCCTTAACAGTTATCTGTCCGTTCTCTTCAAGGAATGTTAACAAAGCTTTTTCGTTATCGCCGAGCGATATTACAAGAGGAGTATCATTGTTGTATGAGTGTTTGAGTAAGTTTACAGTTTCTTTCGAGGCTATAACGGATTTATCGTTATAACGAATATAAACACGCGAAGTGTCTTTGTCACCATCGTCTATAAGTTTGTGAGGTTTGGTTTTGCTTTCGGGTATCTGAATAACAACGACGTCCGAATTTTTTATCGGAACAATTTCAGTCCTGTAATGAATTTCCGGTTCACAAAAAAATCTGGCGGCAGTATCAATCAGCTCAAGCTCGCTCTTTTCGCTCTCGATGCCCACAATTTTGCGGTTATCGTCAACTCCGAACAGTATGCTTCCGCCTTTTGAATTCGCGAAGGCAATCATTTCTTTTGCGATTTTTTTTGGTGAGGAGAATTTCCGCTTGAATTCTATCGCCGCCCCTTCTCCTTCTTCAATGAGCTTGCATAGTTCTGCGGCGTTCATTTAATTAATGTTTAATAAGAATTCCGTTTGTTCTTGTTGAAATCTATGTAATCCTGAAGAATTATTTGTGCTGATATGCTGTCTATAAGCCCTTTCTCACGTTTCTTTGTTTTACTTAAACCGGACATTGCAAGATTATAGGCGGCGATTCCGGATGTAAAACGCTCGTCATAATACACAATCTCAGCATCGGGTTTTTCAATTCTCAGCTTTGTTTCAAGTTCTTCTCTGAATTTTTCTACGGAGACGGTTGCATCGGTATTATCGGAGCTGAAGTTAACGGGATACCCGAGTATTATTAATTCAACATTCTCAGCCATGATGAGCAATATTAGCTTCGAAATTAAGTTTTTATCGTTCAGCATATAATCCCGCTGGAATGAATATGACTTACTTTCATCGCTTACAGCAATGCCAACTCTTTTAAGTCCGAAATCAACCCCGAGGTATTTTGTTTTTTCTGCCAATTTATTAACAGGAAAGAAAACAGAGTTCTTTCCCGATATGTTTTCCGCTATATCTGTTCTTTCAGGAAGTTCTTCAGAATCTTACCGGGTTTAAAATGCATTTTTCTTCTGCCCGGGACAAATACAAACTCACCGGTCTTCAGGTTTCTGGCTTTAGGTTTTGGTTTGGTTTTCTTTACTTCAAAAACCCCAAAGTCGCGGATTTCAATCCTGATTATCGGATTTGCTTCCATGATAAGTTCCCTCATGGATTCAAAAAGAGAATCAACGATAAGTTTCTTTGTCGCCCGCTTTCCTGTGAGTTTTTCCTCTATCTTCCTTTCAACGTCTTTACGCGTAAGAGTCTTGGTCCTGGCTAAACCTGCCTTTTTGGTTTTGACATTTTCATTGTCTATCATAACTTTTATCTCCTATAGATTTTTTAAATCGCATAAAATATAATATTAAAGAATAAAGTATTAACATTACAGATACGTAGTACATATAACGGATTAACGCATCTAAAAGTTCAGTATTCTGTGTGTTAATTATTGTTAATAACATAATTATTCCTATACTTAATACTGCCGCTTTTCCGGGATAATTTGACATTAACACAATTCGTTTCCGGCTTTTCAGATACAGTCCGAATATCAATATCATTATATCTCTGGTTATCACAATTACAAAGAACCATGTCTCAATTTTATGCTGTAAAAACAATATCAGAACTATTGCAACTACGACAATTTTATCGGCAAGAGGGTCTAAAATCTTACCTGTTTCGGAAACCTGATCCAAACGCCGTGCCAGATATCCGTCTAATAAATCAGTGATATACATCGTTACTAATAATACAATGATAATTGCAGTGCTGTAAGATTCTTCCGGCTTGTATAACAGTAAATACACTGTCGGAATTATCAGTAAAATCCTTAATAGTGAAATCTGGTTCGATATATAAAGTAATTCCCGGTTCAATACGAAAATATAATAATAAATTTATTTTATTAAATATATATAAAAATAAGGATTAAAAGAATAGAATATTTGTAACTGCTCAGCATCAAAATAAATAGCCACAGATTCACAGATTTAGCTAATAAAATATTCATAAATAATATTCATTACAAAAAGAAAATTGTCAAATTGGAAGAACTATTTTGGGGGTATGAATGGAAATTCATCATATTTTAGGCGAAAATCACTAATAACAAAAATAATAATTTAATAATCTGTGAATCTGTGGCAACTTTTATAATATTTACACTGAGTAGTGACGAATATTTTAAGTTTGATGAGTCTTTTTAACATTTATTCATTTAACATTTGGTATAATATGTTTAACTTTCTTTGTGAAAGTATATTTGGATAATGCCGCATCAACACCGGTTGATCCCCGCGTAAGTGAAGCTATGGCGCCGTTTGTTAATAATTTTTACGGAAATCCGTCGTCTATTCATTCTTTTGGGAAACAGCTTAAAGTAGTTCTGGAGGAAGCCAGGGAAATCGCGTCTGCTTTTATCGGATGTAAGCCTAAAGAAATTTTTTTTACGAGCGGCGGAACAGAAGCTAATAATTCGGCGATTAAAGGGTTGGCGTTTGCATGTTTTGACCATCTATCTTCAAAGAATCATATTATCACTAATTCTATTGAACATCCTGCTGTGACAGATACCGTAAATTACATGCAAAAATTCGGTTTCGAAATTACAGTGATTAAGCCTGAAAAGAACGGAAGAGTTGACCCGGAACTGATAAAAAAGGCTTTGAAACCATCTACGTTACTGGTGACGATGATGCATGCAAATAATGAACTCGGAACAATAAATGACATCGAAAAGACAGGAGAGATATGCAGGGAGAATGGTGTATGGTTTCACAGCGATACAGTCCAGAGTATAGGGAAAACTGAACTGAATGTAAAAAATGCCGGATTGCATTTCGCAACTTGTTCTGCTCATAAGATTTACGGTCCGAAAGGAACTGGTTTTTTATATGTAAGCGAAGAAACAAAAATCGACAAGTATATTCACGGAGGCGGGCAGGAGCGAAATATGAGAGGCGGAACGGAGAATATAGCAGGCATTGCCGGACTTATGGCTGCCATTTTAATTTTAAAAAATGAAATGTCTGCGGATATCAGGAATTATAAATCAATTAATAAATATTTATCCGATAAGCTTCTGGAAGTTTACGGAAGTAATGTCATTTTTAATTCTCCCGCCGACAGATGTCTTGATAATATTTTAAATATTTCATTCAATCATGAAAAATTGAATGTTGCCGAAGGGATGCTCCCTCTGCAATTAGATATTAAGGGGGTTTCAGTTTCGGGAGGCTCGGCATGTGCGTCCGGCTCTCTTAAACCCTCTTCGGTTTTGCTCGAAACGGGAATTAATACAAAGACTGCTCTGTCATCAATCAGGGTTTCGTCGGGAAGGCATACAACAAAAGATGAAATTGATTATTTTATTAAATCGGTTTCTGAAATCGTAACAAAAAAATTGCCATACTGAATGAAAGTTCCGAACTCGTTTTCAGCATCTGATTTCATAAATAAGTTCTGCTAAATCCGAATTTCTGATATCTATATATTCCGTGGTTGTCTTTTTCTGCCCTTAATATCTGCAATTGTCATAATAAACCCTGAAAGAATATACACGATGGAGATAGGAAATATTGCTTTTCCTTTTGTTAATACGGATAGAATAAATCCAAGTATGATTAATATGAATGTAAGTTTTCTGGTTTTAATCGTTTTCATACTAAGTGCAGGAATGGCAGCGAACCGGATTTTGCTGACCATCAGAAGTGAAATACCGATAGTCACTACGAAAATAAAGGCTCTGCTTGTTTCATCATTCAGCATCTTACCGTGTACGAACATTATATATGAACAGACTGTAAGAGCGGCCATAGGCGTCGGCAGTCCGAAAAAAACATCTTTATTAAAACCTACAAGGTCAACATTAAACCTTGCCAAACGAATTGCCGAAAAAGCCATAATCATTGCGGATATTGCAAGTCCTGCTTCGCCGTAATCCTTGAAGAAAAAGTTATAGAGAAGGAATGACGGGGCAAAGCCAAAAGAAATAACATCCGAAAGAGAATCAAGCTCGACTCCGAAATCGGATGATGTCTTCAGGATTCTCGCAACCATACCGTCTAACATATCAAATATTACCGCAAAAAAAATAAAATAAACCGCATTATTAAATTCGGAATTGGATGCCGCAACTGCTGACATGAAGCCGCAGAAAGCGTTAAGAATCGTAAAAAGGCTCGGAATGAATTTTTTTGATGCAACCATTTGAAGTTTTTAAAGTTCTGCTATAATAGATTCTCCGGCTTTTACTTTCTGACCGACGCTTACTTTTATAATCGAGCTCCTGTTCAACAGAATGTCAACACGCGATCCGAATTTTATCATGCCAAAACGTTCGCCGGTCTGCACAGTGTCATTTTGTTTCAGAGAACATACAATCCGTCTCGCCACAAAACCGGCTATCTGTTTAAAGATCAGAGGTTTTCCCGATTCCGTAATTATTCCGATTTCAGTCCTTTCGTTTCTCTCGGAAGATTTATGGTCGAAGGCAACAAGGTATTCGCCTCTTATGTAATTGAAGTATTTCACAGTGCCGCTTACGGGAATTCGGTTTACATGTACATTTAAAGGTGAAAGAAATATGCTGACCTGCATAATCTTTTCACCGGCACCGAATATATTGTTATCTTTGAAAATGATATCTTCGATTTTAACGACTTTGCCGTCAGCCGGAGATATTACAGTGTTTTCTGTTACGCCTTTGGGTACACGGCGTTCAGGGTCGCGGAAGAAATACAGCGTAAAGGATAATATAAAAAGCGCAGCTAAATTAAGAATAGCGCCTAAGACAGGATTTTCGAAAAACAAAGGAACGACAATAAGTATAAATGAAACAATTAAGACTTTTATTACCACATCTCTTCCGTAATTTGTTATCCTGAACAATATTTTCTGTTAAAATTAATAAATCAAAGATCGAAAAAGTCACTGATTAATCTCTTCATATACTTTCCCGGGCTTTTCACGGGATCGAAACGAAATTTTTGTTTTCAAATTAAGAATTTTATCGGTAAAATTCTATTCTTATTTCTTGATTAATAATTGCTGACTCTTTATAATAAAAATAAAAAACCCGGAAGAGTTTTCTTCCGGGTAATGAGAAAAATTAATCTTCAGTATTGCAATATTAATTGTTTAATTATTCTGTTTTGGTTCAGATGATGCCGATTCCGGTTTTATTGGCTGTACAGGAGCAGGCATCTCATCGCCGATAATATCTTCGATTCTGAAATCTATCTGCTCGGATTCGAATGTTTTTGTTCTGTCCTGAACGTCCTTAACGGTGAATTTTCTCGGGATTTTAAACTTAGCGATATAAGCGTCAATATCCGCCTGTTCTCTTTCCCTGAAGTATTCAATAACGGACAATACAACTTTTTTATTGTTCTTGTCAAATTCAATAACTTTTGCCATCATTTCATCACCGGGTTTGAAAAGCTCGCCAAAATTTCTTATCGGATTTATTGCAAGCTGTGAGGCAGGGATAAAAGAGTCAACCTGATCAGGAAGCTCGACAATAATTCCCTTCTCAATCGGTTTCACAATTTTAACATTTGTCTCGGATCCCGGCTTGTATTTTGTCTCAAGTTTTTCCCACGGGTTGTCAAAAAGTTGCTTATGCCCGAGTGAAATTCTTTGATTGGCTACGTCTATTCCGAGTATAACAACTTCAATTTCGTCTCCGAGTTTCACAAAATCATTGACATCAAGAATTTTCTTCGTCCATGAGAGGTCGGAAATATGGACAAGTCCGTCAACTCCTTCTTCAAGTTCAACAAAGATTCCAAAATTAGTGATATTGCATACTTTACCTTTTTGTTTTGTTCCGACCGGGAATTTGTCAAGCAAACTCTGCCATGGATTGGGTGTGAGCTGTTTCATCCCGAGTGAAAGTTTACGATTATCAAAATCAATATTCAGAATTTGAGCGTCAACAAGCTGACCCATAGTCACCATCTGAATCGGATTGGTAATGTGCTGAGTCCATGACATTTCGCTGATGTGTATAAGTCCTTCAATTCCTTTCTCGATTTCAATAAACGCTCCGTAATCTGTGAGCGAAACAACTTTTCCCGATACTTTATCGCCTAATTTATACTTATCCTGTATGTTATCCCAAGGATGAGACTGAAGCTGTTTCAGTCCAAGGTAAACTCTTTGTTTATCTTCGTCAAATTCAATAACAAAAACCTCAATTGTCTGGTCAAGTTTGACAATATCAGACGGATGGTTAATCCTGCCCCATGAAAGATCTGTAATATGGACAAGTCCGTCAAGACCGCCAAGATCAACAAATACACCAAAATCGGTAATAGCTTTAACGGTTGCTTTAAGAGTCATTCCCTTCTTAATTGTTCTGAGAAGTTCCTCCCGCTGTCCTGCCATAGATTCTTCTATCAGAACCTTATGCGATACGATAATATTCTCTATCTGGTTGTTTATCTTTATTACCTTAAACTCCATAGTCTTACCGACGTATTCATCATAATCTCTGATTGGTTTAGTGTCAATTTGTGAGCCGGGAAGAAATGCAGTCAGACCGCTAAGGTCAACAACAAACCCGCCCTTTATTCTGCGCAGGCATCTGCCTTTCACAATCGTACCATTCTTGTGCGAATCAACAATATTGTCCCACATTTTGATTGAATCTGCTTTCTTCTTCGAAAGTATAAGCTGACCTTCTTTGTCTTCAATCTTCTCCAGGAAAATTTCGATTTCGTTACCGACAGCAAGCTCTTCAGGATGGGCAAATTCATTGATTGAAACCCTGCCGTCTGATTTTGAACCAATGTCAATTAATACATCTTCGCCGTGTATAGCTACAATTTTACCTTTTACAAGTTCATTTTCCTTTATAACGTTAAAAGTCTTTTCGTAAAGTTTAAGCATCGTCTGAAACTCCTCTTCATCGTAGTCTGTGGAAATGTATTTCTTCGAAACTTTTCCGTTGTCCCCGTCTTTTAAAACCGCTTCATCAATAATCAAGGTTTTTTCTTCGACTTCGTTTTTTAATTCTTCTTCCATAATGTATTTCCGGCCATTGTTTTATCTCCTTCTTTTTTGACCGGTAAATCAGAAGGAGTTTTGTTTAATTAATCCCCGTTTTGCTTTTTTTGTCCGGTTTCCCGTTTTTCAGTTCAGGCTTTTTGCCTTTCTGTACGGGCTTATCGGCTTTTACAGCTTCCTCGGGCTTTTTTAAAAATAAATCAGGATTTGTTATAATCCTGTACAGGTGATTAACCTGCTCTTCTACAATCATATATGTTGAGTCAACAATAATAGCGTTATTCGCTTTTTTTAATATTCCGGGATTCCTGCGTTTCTCAATCTCATCCCGTAGTTTCAGTTCTCTTTCAATTTTATCCTTCGAAATTATTTGTTCGTTATCAAAAAACTCCTGCTGTCTCCGTGCCACTCGTGTTTTCATGTCGCTGATAATAAAAAACTTAAAATCCGCTTCAGGAAAAACATCAACACCGATATTCTTACCTTCCATAACAAGACTGTTCTCCAGTCCGTATTTTCTCAGTTTATCGTTAATAATTTTCCTGAGAGCGTTTACTCTGCTAACATTGCTCACTTTGTTAGTAATATCAAGCTTCCGTATTTGTGAAGATATTTCTTCCTCACCCAGGAATATATTATCATTCTCAAATCTCAGTTCAGTTTCCATCGCCACCTTGCAAAGTCCGCGATAGTCATTTGGCTTTACGTCAGCAATTAATGACTGCATTGTTACAGCTCTGTAATATGCGCCGCTATCAATGTGCGTAATGCCAAGTTTTCGGGAGAGGTAGTAAGCAGTTAAACTTTTTCCTGTTCCTGAAGGACCGTCAATCGCGATAATAATTTTATCCAATTGTTATAAAATACTGAAAAACAATAAATATTCTGTTTTTTTAAGTTTTATTCAAGTGAAAAAGTAAGTTTTTTCAGCCTTTTGCGAAACTTATTAAATTCTGAGCATAGTGAGTTTTACAAAAATCGGCATTTATCGCCTGAGTTGTTTGTTTACGTATAAGTTATTGGATTGCATTACTTTATTTTTGAATTTATATTTCGGTTTATTAAAAAATAAATCATTCGTTATGCCCGAGATACAAAACATTCACGCCAGAGAGGTACTTGATTCAAGAGGAAATCCGACTGTAGAAGTAGATGTTACTTTATCAGATGGTTCTTTTGGAAGAGCTATCGTTCCTTCAGGCGCGTCAACCGGAGAAAAAGAAGCGGTTGAGCTAAGGGACGGGGATAAGAAACGTTTTCTCGGAAAAGGAACACTCAAGGCTGTTTCAAATGTCAATACGATAATAACAAAAGAGCTGATTGGAATGAATGCCCTTGAACAGAAACTTATTGACGATACCCTTATTGAAATTGATGGAACTGATAACAAAGGAAAGATGGGTGCTAATGCCATACTCGGAGTGTCAATGGCAGTTGCCCGGGCAAGCGCTGTTTATTCAAGGATGCCGCTTTACCGGTATCTGGGCGCTTTTGATGCCGTTACTCTTCCGGTACCTATGATGAATATACTGAACGGGGGTAAGCACGCGGATAATAATGTCGATTTTCAGGAATTTATGATCGTTCCTGCAGGTTTTAGAAAGTTTTCAGATGCACTCAGGTGCGGAGTCGAAATTTTTCACAATCTGAAAAAAGTTTTGCATGATAAAGGATATAATACATCGGTCGGAGATGAAGGCGGTTTTGCCCCCAGTCTGAAATCAAATAATGAGGCTGTTGAAGTGATAATGTCTGCAATACAGCAAGCCGGATATAAAGCCGGGGTTGAGGTTTTTCTGGCACTGGACGTGGCGGCAAGCGAAATGTTTGTCAATACTGGTAAGAGTAAATCGAAAGGCATTTATGAGTTTTATAAATCAGGGTTACCTTCAAGGTCTTCAGATGAAATGATAAAGTTTTACGAGGAACTCTGCAGGGATTATCCTGTTATAAGTATTGAAGACGGTCTTTCGGAGCATGATTGGGACGGGTGGAAAAACCTTACCGATGCGCTCGGAAAAAAAATCCAGCTTGTAGGTGATGATATATTTGTAACAAATCCGTCGATTTTTTCAAAAGGAATAAGTAAAGGTATAGCGAATTCGATTCTGATAAAAGTAAATCAGATAGGTACAATCACCGAAACGCTTGATTGCATTAAACTTGCAAAAGACAACGGATATTCTACCGTTATCAGCCATAGAAGCGGTGAAACCGAAGATGTTACAATTTCAGACCTTGCAGTAGCGACTAATGCCGGGCAGATAAAAACCGGTTCCGCTTCAAGAACTGACCGGATAGGAAAATACAATCAGCTTCTCAGAATTGAAGAAGAACTCGGGAACAGAGCCGTTTATTCAGGGAAGAAAGTTTTTAAAAATTTAAATAACTAAAAATATGAAGTTATCACAATTTAAATACGTACTTCCTAAAAATCTGATAGCAAAAGTACCTAAAACTCCGCGTGATGCATGCAGACTGATGGTGATTGACAGGGAAAAACAATCATTGCAGACTTTCAAGTTTATGGATATTATTAATTACGTGAATGAAGGGGATGTGATAGTACTTAATGACACAAAGGTCTTTCCTGCAAGATTATTCGGTGCTAAGGAAAAAACTAAGGCTAAAATTGAAGTTTTTCTGCTCCGCCAGCTCTCAGTAGTTGAAAACATCTGGGATGTGGTTGTTGACCCTGCCAGGAAAGTCAGAATCGGAAATAGAATCTTCTTCAATAAAAATCTCTTCTGTGAAGTCATTGACAATACGACATCAAGGGGGAGAATAGTACGTTTTAATATTAAAGATGACTTCGGAAAAATTATTGACAGGCTTGGAAAAACACCGCTTCCGCCGTACATAAAAAGAGAATCAACGGAAAAAGACAGAGAGACTTATCAGACTGTTTACGCAAAGAATGTAGGGTCCGTAGCCGCACCTGCGGCGGGTTTGCATTTCACAAAAGAACTTCTTAAAAAGATTGAGAAAAAAGGTGTTAAAATTGCCTATATAACGCTTCATATAGGTCTCGGAACGTTCAGGCTCGTTGAAGTGGAAGACTTGTCGAAGCACAGGATGGATTCTGAGTTCTTTGAGATTTCTAAAGAAAATTCTGATATGATCAATGACGCCATACACAAACGCAAAAAAATCATTTCAATCGGAACCTCTGTGGCAAGAGCACTCGAGTCGAGCGTTATTACAGGAAAGAATGTCCGTCCCAGTAAAGGTTGGACGGATAAGTTTATTCATCCGCCGCAGTCAATGGCAATTGTTCATAAACTTGTTACTAATTTTCATACTCCTCAAAGCACTATGCTGATGCTCACTTGTTCCATGGTAGAAAGAGATTTGCTGATGAAAGCATATAAAAAGGCAATAAAAGACAATTATAGATTCCTCGCTTATGGTGATGCGATGATTATAGTTTAATTTTATAATATATTCCGTATAAAAGTTATGGGGTTTTTTGTGATTATACCTGCTTCCGGAAACGGAGTTCGTTTCTCCGGAAAGACTCCAAAACAATTTGTTAAAACCGGGGGGGTAGAAATATTAGCCCGCACTATCGGCTGTTTTAACAAACGCAGCGATATTTCTGCAATTGTAATATCAGCTCAGCCTGAATATTTTATGAGGATATGCCGCATTATTTCGAAATACAGTTTTGATAAAGTGAAATATATTGTTGAAGGCGCCGCTATGCGTCAGAATTCTGTTTTCAACGGTCTTTTGTCACTAAGAAATTTTGCTGATTGTTCGCCTTCCGACCGAATAATTGTTCACGATGCCGTGAGACCGTTTCTTCAGGACTCATTTCTTCTCAGACTGATGAGAGCTTCACGAAAATATAATTGTGTAATTCCCGGAATAAAATTAACCGATACTGTCAAAATGACGGTCGGAAAGGATATTGTTGCGAAAACTATTCCGCGTGAAAATCTTCGCAGTGTTCAGACTCCGCAGATTTTCCGTTATGATGAACTGATGAAATCATTCAGGTACGCTTTTAAAAAGAAATTCACCGGAACAGACGAAGCTGAATTACTCGAACACGCCGGTTATCAGGTAAAAATTATCGAAGGAGAACCGGCTAATATAAAAATAACAACAAAAAACGACCTTAAAAATAAATGAAACCGATAGTTATATCTACGTGGAAACACGGAATTGATGCTAATAAAACTGCTTTCGAAATTCTTGCGCGCGGAGGCAATTCACTCGATGCCGCGGAGCGGGGAGTTATGACGGCAGAAGACGACCCTTCTGTGCTGAGTGTAGGCTATGGCGGGCTTCCGGACGCGGACGGCAGAGTTACCCTTGATGCCGCTATTATGGATTGGAAAGCCCGCGTTGGTTCTGTTGTCTGTGTGGAAAACATTAAAAATCCTGTCAGCCTGGCAAGACTGATACTTGAAAATACGGAACACACTATGCTTGCAGGCGACGGAGCTTACGATTTTGCGATTAAAAACGGTTTTAAACCCGAAAGTCTTTTAACTGAAAATTCAATAAGACGGTTCAGGGACTGGAAATCTTCGAACTCCAATCGGGCAGAAGAAATTCATACAGAAGATTTTTCTATTCCAAAAAGAGTTCAGCAACGGCAGAACTCTTCAGGAATGAATATTAACGAAGACGGTAATCACGATACAATCGGAATGGTTGCCCTTGATTCCGACGGACACGTTTCGGCTTCCTGCACTACGAGCGGAATGGCGTGGAAACTGCACGGAAGAGTGGGCGATTCACCCGTTATCGGCGCGGGATTGTACGTTGACGGAGAAGTCGGCGGAGCGGCTTCAACCGGACGCGGTGAAGAATGTATACGAGCCTGCGGCAGTTTTTTGATAGTCGAATTAATGCGAAACGGCATTCATCCGAAGGAAGCCTGTAAAGCGGCTTGTGAGAGGGTTTATAAACTTAATCTTCTTTCAAGCAAGAACCGCGACCATATCTATCAGGTCGGATTTGTTGCTTTGAATGTTAAAGGTGAATTCGGGGCTTATGCGGTCAGATACGGGTTCCAGTTTGCTGTTAATGATTCCGGCGGTAATATGCTCGTTGACAGTGATTTTTTAATAGCTGAAGATAATATTGTAGAAGACTTATAATAAATATAATTGGATAAGTATTTAATACTGAAAAACCCTCTCGTGCTGACATTCGATAAGGATGACAACGTCGGTTATTATAACATCGTCATTAAAAATAATCTCATCCATGAAATTGATTTTAATAACGAACTAATTTCTGACAGGAATATATACACCCGGTTTCCCGGTGTTAATATTATAGACGCGAAAAATAAAATTGTTATCCCTGCGTTTTTCAACTCTAATCTGAATTCATCTTTTGCTCTTAGCGGAGTGTTTTTTGAAAGATTGCATTATGATAAGATTTCTGATAACCTGTCGCTTGTTTTACTCGAAAAGTATTTTACTAATCCTGATAATAAAGGTGACCTTAAGAATCTTATTTTATTCAGTTTTTTCCGTGCGCTTTCAAACGGCGAAGTATTTGTTAACGAAACATCCGCATATCTTTCGAAAGAATTTATACAGGAAAACTCGAAATTCAATTTTCTTCTGGTACAGGATGTCGTTTATACGGCTTATACTGAAGCCTTCAACAAATATCTTACGGAATTAAAAAAATTCCATTGCGTCAGTGTCCG
>JAPLFI010000277.1:2054-8831 GCA_026390755.1 Ignavibacteriota bacterium | reverse complement strand
GTTGAAAGGTTTATTTTGTATGCATACGCATTAGGATATGAGGCATTATCGGGATAATAGACCCCGATCCATAAATTGTTTCCGTCTAATGCAATTCCGCCTATTCCCTGAGCATATATACCGGTATAAATACTATCCACCCTGTTTCCGTTCAGGTTTATCTTAAATATTCTTCCTCCGGTCGTCCTGTAGTCTTCAGCTATCCAGAAGCCGGTTCCGTCCCAGGCAAGTCCGTGATTAAAAGTAAAAGGTGTCGTGAGACTGTCCGTAATAACTCCGGTTTTTGTAACTTTGTACATTTTTGAAGTCGGATATCCCGTACCCGTGTAACTACTGCCAATCCACAAAGAATCATTCTTTCCGGCTATTCCCCACAAGTAATTGTAAGTGTTGGAATACGGGAATGAATATGCTCCGACGAGAGTTTGAGCTATTGACGATATGCTGTAAATAACGGTAAATAAAACAAATAGGAAAATTAATTTTTTCATAATATTTTTTTAATTTTTATGCTCTGCCTAAGAAGGAAATTTACGAAATATTAACATATAATGTCATACAAAAATTTATTAATATGACAATCTCAGATTTGGCACAAATTGAAAAAAAGCTCTTATTTGCGAAAGAAATTTGTTTTTATGCCTTAATTTATTAATTGTTATTTAAAAAACAAGTATTTAAATTACCGGTAACTTAAACGAAAGGAGAGTTATATGAAGTTATCTAACAAAATGTTTTTAGCTTTGTTTACCGTTCTTACACTCGGTTTCTATCTGTCGGGCTGTGTTAATCTGGATCAGAAAACAGTTCTTAAAGATGACGGCTCGGGAACAATGAAAGTTAAGTACTGGACAAAATCTTCCAATGTTACCGGCGATGAACTCGCGGGATTTGGATTTACGGAAGCTAAAGCAAAAACCAATTATTCTTCTTCAAACACTGAAGTCAGTGATATCGTGATAAAGAAGAATGCTACAACCGATTCACTTACAGAAGTAAGCCTGAACGTTAAATTCAAAGATTTCAATAAACTTTCGGACGCAAAGGCATTCAGCAAGATTAAATCAAGTTATGTAAAAGGTAAAGACGGAATGGACTTTAAGTACATTCTTCTGGAAGATACCGCAAATTCCAAACAAATGGGGATGAACGAGTATAAGCTCAATTATGAATTTGATTTTCCGAATGAAGTTATTTCCACTAACGGAAAAAAAGACGGTAAAGTTGTAAAATGGGAAAATACTGTTGCAGACCTTAAAGACGATATTGAATTCACTGCAACAATTAAATCCGGCGGTAAATGCGGTCTTTTCGGTTTAGAACTGCCGATTATTATTCTTTTCGGTATTTCGGTTCTCTATACTGCCAAAAGAAGGAAGAAATAAGACAGGTTTGTAAGAAATATTATGAAAAGGGCTGTTAAACACAGCCTTTTTTTTTATGCGAATAGATTTATAAATTGAAGTAAGTGTCTATTTTGAATATATTTTAGCGTGTTTAAGAATTCTTATATAATCGTATCGGTATTTTTGCTTTTTACGTCCGGGATTTATGCCTTCGATTTTTCTTCGGTTGACGAAATTGTTAAAGCAGGCGTAGTAAATAAATCATATCCCGGAGCTCAGCTTCTCATCGGAGATACAAAAGGAACTGTTTACAGTAAATGCTACGGTACATATACTTACGATTCAGAATCTCCTTTAGTAGCAGAATCGAGTATATTCGACCTCGCATCACTTACAAAAGTTGTGGCTGTTACTTCCTGCATAATGACTTTGTATGAAGCCGGAAAACTTGACCTGAATGATTTTGTCTGGAAATATATTCCTGAGTTTAATGAAAACGGGAAAGAAAATATAACATTGCTAAATCTTCTGTTGCATAATTCCGGTTTGAAAGCATGGGAGCCGTTTTATAAATACTGCAGTAATAAGCAGGATGTTCTGAACGCAATATATAAAATCGGACTTGAATATCCGACAGGCACTGCCTTTGTTTACAGCGACCTGAATTTTATCATTTTAGGTGATGTGGTTGAAAAAGTCTCCGGTGAATCACTTGATACTTATTGTGAAAAAAATATTTTCAAACCTCTGAAGATGGAAAGCACTATGTTTAATCCTCCCGATAAGCTGAAGAAATATGCTCTGCCGACTGAAACGGATAATAATCTCCGGAAAAGATTATTACAGGGAGAAGTGCACGATGAAGCAGCCTGGATGCTTAAGGGAGTATCCGGCAATGCAGGCTTATTTTCCAATTCCGAAGATCTCTCAAAATTTATGAATATGATGATTAACAGGGGTTTTTACCATAATCCTTATTCTCGCGGACTGAAAGAAGAAAAGTTATTTAAAACGGCTACTGTGGATTATTTTACTTCGAAGTTTAATACTAAGGATTATGTAAATACACGGGCTCCCGGCTGGGATACGAAACCTGAACCCACAAGCTACCGGAGTCCCTGCGGAGAACTGATTTCAGAGAATTCATTCGGACATACAGGCTTCACGGGTACAAGCATCTGGTGTGATAAAGAACGCGGAGTATATGTTATTTTCCTTACAAACCGAACTTACCCGAATCGCAAGAGCAACGGCATACGGGAAATCAGACCCGATATTCATAACGAGATTATTAAGATTATTTCAAACAATTAACATTTTTTTAATTAATTAAACAGAAAATATATGGGAATTTCAAAATTTTGCAATGAACCTTTTACTGATTTCACTGATAAAAAAAACAGAAAAGCGTTTGAAAAAGCTCTCGAAGACATTCAAAAGAGATTTACAAATGAATATCCGCTCGTAATAAACGGAGAAAAGGTTTACTCGGATAATAAACTCCGTTCCTATAATCCTTCTAACCCTGAGCAGATTATCGGCACATTCCAGAAAGCTTCGGTGGAGCAGGCGCTCGGCGCTGTGGAAAAAGCTCACGCGAAATTTTCAGAATGGAAAAATGTATCACCCAAAAAACGGGCGGATTTTCTTTTTAAAGCCGCAAAGATTATGCGAAAGAGAAAGCATCTCTTTTCTGCTATGATGACATACGAAGTGGGAAAAAACTGGGCTGAAGCCGACGGAGATACTGCCGAAGCAATAGATTTTATGGAGTTTTACGCTCGGGAAATGCTGCGCTACGGCAAAGAACAGCCGGTGACTAAGATTCATGGTGAAAAGAATAAACTTGAATACCTGCCGCTTGGTGTCGGTCTGGTAATTCCGCCGTGGAACTTCCCTCTCGCCATTCTCGCCGGTATGACTACTGCTTCAATTGTAACAGGTAATACGGTAGTTCTTAAACCTTCAAGTGATTCTCCGGCAATTGCTCAGATGTTTGTTGAACTTATGGAAGAAGTAAAACTTCCGGCAGGAGTTCTTAATTTCGTTACCGGCGGCGGCAGTTCTATCGGAGATGTTCTTGTTCAGCATCACCTTATCAGATATATTTCTTTTACTGGTTCAATGGAAGTCGGGCTCAGGATTAATGAACTCGCCGCGAAGAATCAGCCTTCTCAAATATGGCTTAAACGGGTTATCGCGGAAATGGGCGGTAAAGATACGATGATCATTGATAAAGAACTATATGATTTTGACGACGCCGTTAACGGTACGATTCAGGCGGCTTTCGGCTATCAGGGACAGAAGTGTTCCGCATGCTCGCGTGTCGTTGTTGATGAATCAATTTATGATAAATTCTGCGAATCGCTCGCGCTTAGGGCATCTGCGCTCAGAGTGGGTGATCCGTGGCTGAATCCGAATATGGGACCCGTAATCAACAACGGTTCAAAAGAGAAAATTTCAGATTATATCGCAAAAGCGGCTGAAGAAGGCGGGAAAATAATTCACGGCGGTAATTCGCTTTCGCGTCCCGGACATTTTATTGAACCGACTATAATCAAAGACGTGAAACCCGATGATACTATCTCTCTGGAAGAAATATTCGGTCCTGTTCTTGCGGTAATTAAATCAAAAAATTTCAATCAGTCGCTCGAAATAGCTAATAACACGATGTACGGACTTACCGGCGCGGTTTATTCGAGTAATAAAAAGCATATCGAAAAAGCTGATAAGGAGTTTTTCGTCGGAAATCTCTACATGAACCGGAAATGTACGGGAGCTCTTGTGGGAGTTCACCCGTTCGGCGGATTCAATATGAGCGGTACTGATTCGAAAGCCGGCGGCAGAGATTATTTACTGCTGTTTATGCAGGCGAAATTAACGAGTAAAAAGATTATTAAAAAATAATTCTGTAATCTGTAATATTTTACGGAAAAATATTTCCGAACTATTAAATAATTATCATTAATGAAAAATATATTTAAACTCTTCACCGCTCTTTTCGTTCTTGCGGCTGTTATAAGCTGTAACCGTGTTTCCGAGAAAGTTCAGGAGAAAGTAAATCAGAAAATTGACGAAACCATTGATAAGACGCTTGATAAAGTTGATTCGTCTCTCAATAAAATTAACCTTGACTCTCTGAAGAAACAGATTGATAAACTTGATACGGTAGTTACACGTACTGACAAGAAAAAAAACAAATAAATTAATTTTTAAATTTAAAATAATCTGAAATGAAGATTCATGAATATCAGGCAAAAGAAATCCTGAAAAAATACGGAGTACCGGTTCAGGATGGCATAGCAATTCGTTCAATCGGAGAGTTTGACGCCGCAATAGAAACTCTTCGCTCAAGAGGCGTAACCCAGTTTGTTGTGAAATCTCAGATCCATGCGGGAGGACGGGGCAAAGGAACAGTTTTCAATAAAAATAACCGCCAGGAAGTTTTGGTTGAAGGCGGTGTTAAGTTCTTCGGAGGAAATGTTGAAAAAGCTAAAGATTTTGCGTCAAAGTTACTCGGAAATATTCTCGTTACACATCAGACAGGCGCCGAAGGTAAAGAAGTCGGAACGCTTTTCATTGCCGAGGGTCTCGATTATAAAAAGGAACTGTATCTCGGTATTCTCCTCGACCGCTCCAATTCGAAAAATGTCATTATGGCATCTACCGAAGGAGGAGTCGAAATTGAGAAAGTAGCGGCGGAAACTCCCGAAAAAATCATTAAAGTATGGGTGGATCCGTTAGCCGGTATTCAGTCGTATCAGGCGCGTGAACTCGCTTTCGGTCTTAACCTTAAAGGTGCCGCTTTTAAGGATTTTATTAAATTCATAACAGCCCTTTATAAAGCATACGAGGAAACCGACGCCTCTTTGCTTGAAATTAACCCGTTGATTATTACGAACGATGACAGGATACTCGCTCTTGACGCAAAGGTCAACCTTGATGATAATTCGGATTATCGTCATAAGGATTATGAAGCGCTACGTGACCTGAACGAAGAAGATCCGCTCGAAGTGGAAGCTTCGAAATCGAACCTCAATTACATCAAACTTGACGGCAACGTTGGCTGTATGGTAAACGGAGCCGGACTTGCGATGGGTACAATGGATTTAATAAAACTTGCCGGAGCTGAACCGGCTAATTTTCTCGATGTCGGCGGCTCGGCGTCTGCTGAGACAGTGGAAAACGGGTTCAAAATAATTCTTTCCGACCCGAATGTCAAAGCTATACTTATTAATATTTTCGGCGGTATTGTAAGATGCGACCGCGTTGCCAACGGAGTCGTGCAGGCTTCGCATAATCTTAAGATCAATATACCGGTAGTCGTGAGATTGCAGGGAACAAATGCCGAAGAAGCCAGGATTATAATTGCCGAATCGGGTCTTAATCTTATTCCCGCGGATACTCTGAAAGACGCGGCTGAAAAAGTTACGAAAGCAATGAAGGTAAATGCCTGATTTTCACGGAAAGACTTTATTGAAAATTACAACAGGACACAGGGTGAGGTTTTTCCCTGTGTCTTTCTCTTTTAACGAAAATATACTAATTTATTTCTATGTCTTATAAAAATATTATATCCGAAGAATCTCTTACTTACGACGATATTTCACTGCTTCCTAATCAGATTTCCGAAATAGAACATCGGTCGGATTGCAATACATCGGTTGATTTCCTCGGTTTGCATCTGAACGTTCCCGTCATCGCTTCTCCTATGAATACGGTCTGCGGAGGAAAAATGGCAAAAGCTCTTTCGGATTTGAAATGTCTCGGTATTATTCACAGGTTCAATACACCAGCCGAAATGATGACTGAATTCAGTGATAATAATCTGAACGGAAGCGAATATAAAGCCGTGGCTGTCGGAATAAACGCTAAGGTTGAAACCGAAAGAATCAAACTGCTTGCTGATTACGGTGTAAAGATATTCTGTATTGATATAGCAAACGGCGGTTCGAAAATGATTGAGATATTCCTTAACCAGATTAATTCTATAGTAAAATCTTACGGACTTCAGATTATCGCGGGAAATGTGGCAAGTTATGAAACAACAAAATATCTTATCGGTCTTGAAGTTGACGCAATCCGCGTGGGAATAGGAAATGGCGCGATGTGTTCTACTTCAATAAAATCAGGCATCGGTATCGGACAGGTTGACGCTATAATGCGCTCGCTCCGCGCACGTGACGAAATGAGAAGCGACGTTAAGATTATAGCCGACGGCGGTATAAGCACACCCGGCGCCATGTGCAAGGCAATCGCGCTCGGCTGTGATGCGGTTATGTTCGGCAGAGTTCTTGCCGGAACCGACGAAGCGCCCGGCGAAGTGCTTAAATACAATAACCAGCGCTGGAAGAAATACTGCGGAAGCGCATCTTTTGCCGTTAAGCAGGAGAATAAAAACTACATCGAAGGTGAAGAGTCTCTGGTGCCG
>JAPLFI010000277.1:0-2015 GCA_026390755.1 Ignavibacteriota bacterium | reverse complement strand
ATGTTTCAAAGTTAATAAAAGAGTATCGCGAGGGATTGCAATCTTCTATGAGCTATCTTAACTCATCCGATATTAAAGATTATCAGAGGCGCGCGACTTTTGTAAAACTCACAAGTCATTCGTTTGTTGAAAGGAAACCGCAGTTGGATAATGCTTAGGATTTACCGGGTCAGAAAAGATATACGACCGGAGTATAATAAAAACCTTTGTCAGTCATACTGAACGCGGGTGTCAATTAATAATTTTTATAAATTTAATATTTAGAATATGTCTTTAAGAAAAAAATTTGTTGCCGGAAACTGGAAAATGAATAAAACTTTTATAGAGTCTTCGGAGTTATGTAAGAATATAAAACAAGGATTGGATAAAAAATTAACGTCTGATGTGGATGTTGTTGTGTTTCCGCCGTTTACTTCCATTTACACGGTTTCTGAAGTTTTCAGGGACAGCGGAATTATGTACGGAGCACAGAATATGTCTTATAAGGATGACGGGGCTATGACGGGGGAAATATCGGCGTCAATGCTGTCTGCACTGGGTTGTGAATATGTTATACTGGGACACAGTGAAAGGCGGCAGTATTTTCATGAAACAAATCAGATTGTCAATTTAAAAACCGCAAAAGCCCTTTCTTCGGGTCTCAAACCCGTGCTTTGTGTCGGCGAAACACTTGAACAGAGAGAGCAGGGCTTGCATGTTAAAGTTGTTGATGAACAGATAACATTATGCCTTAAAGGTGTTTGCGCAGTTGATATGGAAAATGTTATCGTTGCTTATGAGCCTGTATGGGCTATCGGTACGGGGAAAACGGCTTCGCCGGAACAGGCTGAGGAAATGCACAGGCAGATAAGAAATTCTCTTGAAAATCTTTTTTCGGCTACAATCGCCGGCAGGACGAGAATTCTCTACGGAGGCAGTGTAACCGATAAAAATGCCGGAGAGTTATTTTCAATGAATAATATTGACGGCGGACTTATAGGAGGAGCGAGTCTTAAACACGAAGCTTTTATTCAGATTATCAACAGCGCTTTATAACAATATAGCTTTAAGAATTTTTATTAATATTTAAAAACAATAGGATGAAAGAAGTTGTAATCGTTTCGGCGGTACGTACGCCGGTCGGAAGTTTTCAGGGTTCACTTGCAAGTTTGACCGCTCCTCAGCTCGGCGCAATCGCTATCAGGGAGGCAGTCAAAAGAGCGGGTATAAGACCCGAAGATGTATCGGAAGTTATTATGGGTAATGTTCTTCCGGCGGCTATAGGACAAGCGCCGGCGCGGCAGTCTGCCATTTACGCCGGACTTCCAAAATCAACGCCATGTATGACAATTAATAAAGTATGCGGCTCGGGTCTGAAAGCTGTTATGCTTGCCGCTCAGGCGATAATTGCAGGTGATGCGGATATAGTCGTTGCCGGCGGTATGGAATCTATGAGCAATGTCCCCTATTACCTTACTAAGGCGCGAAACGGTTACAGAATGGGAAACGGAACCATCATTGACGGCATGGTCCACGACGGGCTCTGGGATTGCTACAATAACTATCACATGGGCAGTGCAGGAGAACTCTGTTCACGTGAACTCAATATCACGAGAAAAGAACAGGACGATTTTTCCGTTGAGAGTTTTAGACGCGCCCTGAATACCAGTGAAAAAGGTTTATTTAAAAAGGAAATAGTTCCTGTGGAAATTAAAGACAGAAAAGGCGTGATTACGGTCTCTGAAGATGACGAACCTAAAAAAGCTAATTTTGAAAAAGGTCTTGCATTGAAACCCGCATTCGAAAAAGAAGGAACTATCACTGCAGTCAACGCTTCAAAAATTAACGACGGCGCATCAGCACTTGTCGTTATGTCCGCGGAAAAAGCTGTATCACTCGGTCTTAAACCACTGGCGAAAATCATAGCGCAGACGTCCTTCGCCCAGGAACCTGAATGGTTCACTACCGCTCCCGCTTATGCCATTCAGAATGTCGTGAAAAAAGCGAATATGAATATTGAGGATATTGATATATTT
>JAPLFI010000406.1 GCA_026390755.1 Ignavibacteriota bacterium | reverse complement strand
GCTAAAACAGATTTCGGGAAAATCCACCTTGCCCTTGTTTCAAAAGGTTTCTATAAAATTATTTGCAAAAACAATATCATAGATTTAAATGATATTGATCCGGAAAGTTTTTCCGCAAAGATTGAAAGTGAAAAGCTCAAAGACGGCGATATTATTTATGTATTAATAGACAGATTTACATTCGACAACCGCGATGACGAATCTGTAACCAGAATGAACGATTCTCTCGAAATGGCATTCAAAGAAGGGAACGGATATATTACTATAAGAGTATTCGACGGCGATAAATATAAAGAAAGCCGCTATAACCGCTATTTTGAACGGGACGGTATCGCTTTTCTTGAACCGGAACCGAGACTGTTTTCATTTAATAATCCTTTCGGTGCATGCAGAAAATGTCAGGGATTCGGAAGAACTATGGATATTGATATGGATATTGTTATTCCTGATAAATCGAAGTCTCTTGCTAATTTTGCGATTGCAGTATTCTCCACGCCGAAGCATTCGAAGCATCTTACAGACCTGATTCTGGAAGCAGATGACTATGGCGTTGATGTTCATATACCTTTCAGGGCTTTAAATCAAAAACAACTCGACTTTATTTTCAACGGCGGCAGGAGGTACAAGGGAATATATAAATTCTTTCATACTATCGAGCGTGAAGCGCTTTACAAACTACATTACCGTGTCCTGCTGAATAAATACAGGGCTTATACGGTTTGCGGGGATTGCGGCGGCGCCCGTCTGCGCAAAGAAGCGCTCGGCATTTATATCGGCGGGAAAAGTATTTCAGATATTGTACACATGAAAATATCGCAGGCATCGGAATTCTTTGAAAAACTTAATCTTGATGCGTACAAAACTAAAATCGCCGATAGAATTTTAGAAGAAATAAATACGAGATTAAAATACTTAAATGAAGTCGGATTATCCTATCTCTCGCTCGACAGACTGGCTAACACACTCTCAGGCGGCGAATCACAGAGAATCAATCTCTCCACATCACTCGGCTCTTCGCTCGTAGGCTCGATTTATGTCCTTGATGAACCTTCAGTCGGCTTGCATCCAAGGGATAATGAAAAGCTGATAAATATCATGAAGTCACTCAGGGATATCGGTAATACGGTTTTAGTCGTTGAACATGACAAGGACATGATGAAGGCGGCGGATGAAATAGTTGATATGGGTCCTTTTGCGGGGGAACTCGGAGGCGAAATTATTTATCAGGGTAATTATAAGAATATACTGAAAAACAAATCTTCTCTGACCGGAAAGTTTCTGAGCGGTAAACTGAAGATTGAACCGCCGGGACAAAGAAGAGAAATCACAAAGGAAACAAAGTATCTGTCTGTTATAGGCGCGCGGGAAAATAACCTTAAAGATATTGTCGTACACATTCCGCTGAATAAATTCGTTTGTATCAGCGGTGTAAGCGGCTCGGGAAAGTCAACACTGGTTAATTCAATATTGTATTCAGGACTGAAGAAAAAGCTGGAAGGTTTTTCGCGCGAGAAAATCGGAGAGCATGACAGAATTGAAGGCGCAGATAATATTCAGGGAGTTGAGCTTATTGACCAGTCGCAGATTGGAAAAAGCATAAGAAGCAATCCGGTAACATATATTAAAGCGTTCGACGAAATCCGTGACGCATTTTCATCCTCACCTGTTGCGAAGCGAAAGCATTTCGACAGCGGACATTTTTCTTTCAATGTCTCGGGCGGCAGATGCGAAACATGCGAAGGGGCGGGAGTGATTAAAGTGGAAATGCAGTTCATGGCGGATATATTCCTCGAATGCGAAGCATGCCGCGGCAAAAGATATAAAGCCGATACGCTTGAAGTACGGCTGTACGGAAACGGAAATATTTCAAAGAACATTTTTGAAGTTCTGGAGATGACGGTCAGCGAAGCAATCAAATTCTTTAAACCGTTTCCTAAAATCACAAAGAAACTGAAGGTGCTTGATAATGTCGGACTCGGATATATTAAGCTCGGACAATCGGGTACTACTCTTTCCGGGGGTGAGTCTCAGCGCGTTAAACTGGCATATCACCTTGCAAACCAGACCACGGCAACGGGCATACTCTTTATTTTCGATGAACCCACTACGGGACTTCATTATTATGATATTTCAAAACTAATGAATTGTTTTACGGCTTTGCTTGAAAAAGGAAATTCCGTTCTCGTTATTGAGCACAACATCGAAGTGATAAAAAACGCGGATTATATAATTGACCTTGGTCCTGAATCGGGCGACGAAGGCGGATATATTGTCGCGCAGGGAACACCGGATGAGATAGCAAAAACAAAAGAATCATGGACGGGGAAATTCTTAAGGGAATAAATAAGATTTAAAAGAAAAACTAAAAATATTAAAATGGAATTTATAAAGAAATATTGGATTACATTTTCAGGCATTGTTCTCGGTATAGCAGGCGCTTTCCTATACTGGCTTTTTATCGGATGCGAATCGGGAACATGCGCGATAAAATCAAACTGGCTTTATATGTCTTTATGGGGCGCGACAATGGGTGGTCTGCTCGGAAATGTTGTTAAAGATTTCATTAAACCGCATAAAAAGTCCGTATAAAATTTACAGCGGTTTTAAATCATCCGTAATATTACGCAGTACATCCCATGAGGATATTCCCGTATCATGCCCGTCCTGCCAGAAAATCTGCACAGCGTAATTGCCTACAGTCTCTATGCTTTTGATTTCGTAAAATCCCGCCGCTTTAAAAGGCGATTTAATCGGTATGTAACTTTCAAAAATAACGGATTCACCCTTACAGTTCACGCACGGGCACTCGTCCCTGAGCTTTGTCAGTTGTATCTCGGAGATTTTATCGTCATTCCATTTAACCGTTAAACTGCTTTCGTCATTTCTTTTTATCTGAACAGGAAAATAATTTTCCATTTAGAAAGTTTATTTATTTTATAGCATTGCCTGTATTATCAGGATTATAATTCCTCAAAATACTTTTTTCATAAGTTAAAATTGATTCATTATAATATTTCAGTTTACCGGAAGTATTTGGCATCTTTGGCTCAGCGGTTGCGTCTTTTTTTATGCTTTAATTACCTTTAATATATTGTTAATATGGCGCTTAGGTAAACCAAATATTTATTAATCGCTCAATTTAGTTAAACCATATTTTAAAATACAAATAATCCGAAACCGAAATACTTAATATTGCTGTTATCCATATTAGCCAGTCACGAATACAGTATAATGAGGGATTATATTTCGCAATAAAAAAATATTCAGAGACTTCTTCAAATGTACTACCCGCTCCTTTTAATGTATTAATAATGTTTTCGAATGCAAAACGTACGGAAAGAATTAATACCGATGATAATAAACCAATTAATATTCCGGAAATAATGTATACGAAAGCAAAATAAAATATCATTGAGTCAGAACAGAAGTAAAATATGATGTTGTAAATTAGGGCCTGAGACAATCCTGAGTACACACTGAACAAAAAAAGGGCATATGTTTTCTCATCCTCACGAAAACTGAAATAAGAAAACAAAGTTGATAAAAATATTAATGATGCGGAAAGTAATCTGATTGTTGGGCTCGTAACAAACGATTCGATTCTATCTCTCTGTTCGAAGTCAGGATTACCGAATATTATATCTCCAATATCATTTTCTGTATGCGCTGCCGAACTCTCTCGTCGTCCTTGGTCATACCAACCGCCAGGCTGAGAATAACTAATATTCGCGTTAAATATAATCAATGCACACCCAAAACATGATGCCATAATAAAGATATATAAAAAACAAGAATTAGTTTTCAAACCTATAATAAATCTTATTGAATTACCAAATTAATCTGATGCCTAATTTGAGGGATTAAATTATCAAAATCAAGTCACAACTGTACAGTTACAAAAGTCTAAGTCTATAACTACTAAAAAAAGAACATCCGCGGTTGATTTATGCACGCAACTCAGTTTCTGTTATATTTTCAAGCTTTTTGCTTGTGTTCTGCCACATCGAGTTAGTTATGCATATAAAAATGTTTTTTTATGCAACTACTTATATTAAAACATTGTTCATATAATATTACTTATAATGAGGCTTAATAGTTCTTTAATGGAGTATAGAAAAAAACCTTAATCTTAAATAAAATAAAAAAGGAGAATAAAAAATGAAAAAGGTAATCAACACAAGAAACATTGCAATTGCAGTCGTAGCTTTATTTCTGGTATCCTCGCTGTCTTATATGGTTACGGCATATCCGACCGGAAGAACAGGCTGCACGAAAAAGACTACAACAGCAGGATGCAGTTGTCATACATTCGGAACAGCAGTAACAGCCGTGTTTACGGGACCTGATTCCGTGAATGCAGGAGCTACCGTGATATACACGTTAACGGTAACACGAACAGGAAGCGGAAATATGGGATGCGACATTGCGGCACAAATCGGTGCGTTAGCGATTGATTCCTCAAACCTTAAACTTCAATCGGGTGAATTAACACACACATCGGCTCAGACATCGAACCCCGCAATATTCAGGTTTAAATACACAGCTCCTGCCACTCCAGGAAAAGATACATTATATGCCACAGTTGCAAGAGGATATTCAGGAAACTGGAACTGGGCGCCGAATAAAATTTTAGTTATTAAAACACCTACTGGTGTTGGAAACAATACAACACCTGTCTATTACAGTTTGGATCAGAATTTCCCGAATCCGTTTAACCCTGTAACGAAAATAAGTTATGATGTAGCATCATTATCAAAAGTTACACTGACAGTTTTTGACATATTAGGAAATAAAGTTGCCACATTAGTTGATAAAAAGCAGGAAGCCGGTTCTTACACTGTTGATTTCAGCGGAACAAATCTATCCAGCGGAATGTATTTATACAAGATTGAAGCCGGTGGTTTCACGGCAGTCAAGAAAATGACACTTGTGAAATAAAAACTTCGGTTACCGGAGTTTACTTCCGTATATTTATTTATAAGGGCTGAAACTGAAAAGTATCAGCCCTGTTGTTTTGGGATACTAATAATTTGTATTTTCCGAAACGACAAATATCGTTATTTCACGAGTATCATACGTTTTGTGTCTGTAAAATCTCCTGCAGTGAGTTTATAAAAATATACACCGCTTGAAAAATCTGACGCATTCCATTCATATTCATATATTCCCGCATCTTTTCTTCCGTTTTCAAGTTCCGTAACAGTTCTGCCCGACGCATCAAACACTTTTAAACTTACGTAAGTTGCTTTCGGCAAATGATACGCTATTTTTGTTGACGGATTAAACGGATTC
>JAPLFI010000398.1 GCA_026390755.1 Ignavibacteriota bacterium | reverse complement strand
CGAATATCCCTTTTCCATCAGACGCAGATCAGCGTTATCCTGACGGAGTATAAGGCGATACTCAGCTGAAGATGTAAACATACGATACGGCTCTTCCGGGACTTTGTTAATCAAATCGTCAATAAGCACTCCGATGTATGCTTCACTCCGTTTTAAAATAAAGGGCTCTCTGTCTTGTATTTTCAGTACAGCGTTAATGCCTGCAACAAGTCCCTGCGCGGCGGCTTCTTCGTAGCCTGACGTTCCGTTCACCTGCCCCGCATTGTATAAACCGGATACGAGCTTTGTTTCGAGAGTCAGGTAAATCTGATGCGTCGGAAAGAAATCATACTCGACGGCATACCCCTGTTTCACTATATTTACTTTTTCAAGTCCGGGCACCGTGCGCGCGGCAAGCTGTTGTACATTGAGCGGGAGACTCGTAGAAAAACCGTTCATGTAAATTGTATTTCCATCGAGAGTCTCAGGTTCGAGGAAAATCTGATGTCGCGGTTTATCAGAGAAACGCGATATCTTATCCTCGATTGACGGGCAGTATCTCGGACCAACGCCTTTTATGCGTCCCGCGAACATCGGCGACTCGCCGAAACCTGTGCGGAGGATTTCGTGTGTTTCCGAATTTGTGTGCGTGAGGTGACAATCAATCTGCGTTTGATTTGGAAAGGCGTGTTTATCCCAAACTGTCCGGAAAGAAAACGGAACCGGCTTAGTGTCACCAGGCTGAATCTCTGTTTTAGAAAAATCAATCGTGTCTTTATCAAGCCGCGGAGGCGTTCCTGTTTTCAACCTGCTTGTCTTGAATCCGAGAGAATGAAGACACTCCGATAATCCGGTTGCCGCCTGCTCGTCTATACGACCACCGGCGGTTTGAGAGGTCCCGGTATGCATTACTGCATTCAGAAATGTACCGGATGCTATAATAACGGCTTTGCAGTAAATATCAAATCCAAGTTCAGTTTTTATTCCTGTTACCTTATATTTATAGCCTGTTTCGTCATTTATTTCTCTGACTTGTATTTCCTTTACGATATCCTGAATCAGATGAATGTTGGCGAATGAGTGCAGGTATTTGGCGGCTTCAATAGAATACAAATTCTTATCCGATTGACATCGCGGCGACCACACTGCAGGTCCTTTTGAAATATTAAGCATTTTGAACTGAATACCGGTTAAATCAGCAAGCAAGCCCATAGCTCCGCCGAGTGCATCAACTTCTTTTACAAGATGCCCTTTTGCCGTTCCGCCAATTGCTGGATTACAACTCATTCGTCCGATGGCGTTAAGATCCATAGTAACAATACAAACCTCAAGACCCATTTTAGCGGCGGCAACCGAGGCTTCCACGCCTGCATGTCCGGCACCGACCACGATTATGTCGAATTGTCTATTTATTGTTTTGACAGTGTTTTAAATTATGTTTCACGTGAAACAAAATAATTATTACTCTCGTTACATTCTTTTACTTGAGTAAAAGAAACTAACCAAAGAAAAATTAAGCGCTGGTGTGT
>JAPLFI010000092.1 GCA_026390755.1 Ignavibacteriota bacterium | reverse complement strand
ATAAAACCACTCAAGCCACAAATTTCTCATAAATGTTGGCGCTCTGTTTTTTACCCCCGCTAAAAAATCTAACCCGCTGCCAACGGCAATAATGACCGGTATATCAATTTTGTTTTTATACTTAATTATCCACTCCTCTTGATTCGGTGTTCCTAATGCAACCATCAGTATATCCGCGTTTGAATTATTGATTATATTCAAGTCTTCAACTTCATCGGAAAGTTTGAATAACGAGCCAACTATGTTAAAATTTCCTGTGTCAGCAAATTTGTTTTCTATTTTCGCTTTACAATCAACTGCACCACCGATAAAATAATATTTATATCCGTAACCATGAGAAAACAACTTAAACCAAATATCAGTTGAGACTATTTTCTCACGGAACCCACACCTCCAATATAGAAATCTGGATGCCAAATAAACCCCTATACCATCCGGAATAATAAGATCAAATTGATTTAAAATCGGAATAAAATTTCTATGCTCTTGGGCATACGAACATATATAGACATTAGGAAAACTGACAGCTGTTTTAATCCTTTTGTTAATAGCTAAAGCTAAAACCTCGGAAAAAAAAACATTTGTTATATTACTAAATTTTGTGCCGAGCAATTCAATAATTGGTTTATTCATTTTTTAATAATTCTTTAATCTTAAATTTAATTTGATTAACATTAGACTTACAATCCGAATCATAATTCAGAGAAAAAGCATTATTTGATTGTAAAACCGAACGAGAAAATGTTAAATTAAACAATCCAAGTATTTTGATGTCGTAAGCATCAGCAATATGAATTAAAAACGAATCAATAGAAATAAATAATGAAGAATTTAAAATTAATTTCAACAGATCAGAAAATTGTGTGTCCTCTTTCACGGAATATATGTTTTCACTTTTTAGCTTAAGAGAGTCACCAAAATTCAAAACTTTGACATTAATTGTTAAATCATTTTCAATAAAACAGACTAATTCATCTATTAAATAAATGGGTAAAGTTTTTCTTGCATCCCTAGATTTATAGTTAATTATCACATATTTCAACTCTGATTTGATGTTTTCAATTAATGTGTCGAACTTTGGTTTCTTAACTTTTTGAGGAATACTGAACAGATTCTCTAAAGGAATATTAATCCTATCTAAAAAATTCATCTCACTATTCCAATAGCAAGACGTTTTTTTATTGTTAACAAATAAATATTGCTTACTTCTATGCCAATCAACAACTTTCCGTCTGTTTTTATAGTAATATTTGTTTTTTGCTTTTATTAAGTTCATAATAAGCGAATTAAATCTTCCCGGAAAAAAAGAGAAAGCATAATCATATTCATACTTAATTAAACGACTCCTTAGTAATAACAGATTACCTACCGTTCTTTTTTTTACATAATGCAGATTCCTAAATATCATTAATTCAGCAAAACACATTGAATCACTCAAGGTTACTAGATCAAATTCAACGTCTCCCATCTGATTTTTAATATTGTCTATTGCTGAGCAACTAAGATAAGTATCGCCAATTGCATTAGTAGAGACAATTATTATTTTCTTCATATCGGTTAAGGTAATACCCTGGCTATTTATTTAAAATGGAAGAAATGTTATAATAAATCACTACTGTCCAGTTGTTAGTTAAATAAAAACAGTTGTTTAGAAAGGTTGTTATTAGCAACCGGATCATCCGATTTTGTAAGTAATTGATATAACAGTTCTTTATTAAAAATGTGAATGTGAACACTTAATATTTGTAGAATTGTGTACGGACTTTCTTCAAGTTTTAGTTTTTTGATAATGTGCAGAATTAAGACGTATGTTGTTATTGCTATCCATATTTGTATCTTAACGGCATTTTCGGTTGTACCACAGAATGCTTTTATTCTTAAGTGTTGCTTTATCCATTTAAAAAATAATTCTATTTTCCAACGCTCTTTATATAATGTCGCAACTACTATCGGAGATAGAGTTAAATGATTTGTTATGTAAGTAATATTTCTGTTCTTTTCTGTATCGTGATACTTTATACTTCTTAATTTTTCCGGATAATTAATTGAAGACTTATAACCTGTTAATTTAATTATTTGATCGTGTCTGATGTCCGGATATTTTTTAACATTTACTGAGCATATTCTTCGATACGCGAGATTTCTTTTTTTCCGTACTATAAAATATGCATTACTATTATTTATTTTGTAAAGTCTTTTATAATCTATGTACCCTTTATCCATTAGGTATATTGCCAAAGGTTCAATTGGGATAATATCTAATGTATTAATTTCATGAATCCTGCCAGACGTAATGTCTATAAGGGTTGGCAACGATGTTCTGATATCAAGTAAAGTATTTATTTTTAGAGCTGATTTCCCTTTCCGGAATTGTGCCCATGGGTACAAAGACAAACATAAATCAATTGTTGTTGCATCTAACGCGTATAAGGTATTCTCAAGTTCTTTGAAAATAAGATCATCTTTGTTGTACAACTTAAGTGTTTCTTTGATAAGATGCTGACCAAAGTCTTGAAAGATTCTCCAATCACGATTTATATTTGCGTTTGCTAAATTATTTCTTGATACTTTTCCTTTGATGCCGGTATGGTAAAGTTTACTTTTCATTGAACATAAGCATGATTCAATATCTCTTAAACTTTCTCTATAAGTAAATTGAGCAAAAGCCATACAAAGAAATTGATCCCAGCAAGAAAATTTTCTAACTCGATGATTTCCTTTATACTTTACGACTAAATTGTCAAAATATCTTTTTGGTAAAAAACCCATAAGTTGTGAAAATATAGTTTTTCCGAGGTTCATTAAAATGAATTTGATTCTTAATCCCCAAGATTCGGAAAAACAAGGTCATTTTGAATTCAAATCGATTTCGCATAAATACTTGATAACCATTATATATTATTGATAGTTATAGACTTTAACTTTTTTTTAACTGGACAGTAGTGATACAAAGTATAAGTCGGAAGCCGGGTGGAATAACTGATAAGATCTTAAAAACTTCTGCCGCAGATTTACTCGGATTTCAAAGCAACAATACTATTACCGATTTTATTTAAGCAACAGTAATTTTTTTGTGTCGCTGAATCCCTCTGCCGTGATTCTATAAAAATATACTCCGCTGGGATATTGTGACGCATCCC